>VBQB01000384.1 GCA_005887855.1 Verrucomicrobiota bacterium
GGCGATGCTTTTCTTAGGAACGGGCAAGACATATCCATCTACGTAGTGAGCCATAATTAGTTGTTTATTGATGGTTGAGAGTTGAGTGATCAGGCGTGCGCGAGTTGCGCTTCCGCGCGGGCCTCGGCAGCCATCGGACATTCGCCCGCCACAGGCCGCACTTCCACCCGTATGCCATGCGCCAAACCCGGACACTCTTGTGCGATGGCCACCGCGTCGTCCAATGTGTTCACGTTGAGGAGAAAATAACCGCCGATCGTTTCCTTCGATTCGGCGAACGGACCGTCGGATACGACGCGGTTCTTTCCGGAAACAATTTTGCCCTCGGGTTCGAGCGGATTTCCGGCCACCGCCTTTCCCTGGTCTTTCAGCCGATTGAACCAAGCCATCCAATTGTCGGCGATCTGCTGCATTTGTTCCGGCGAGAGACCTTTGTACCAGTCAGTACCGCGAAAAATTAACATGTATCCGTTATTGTTTTCTGTGCTCATAGTGGTTTCAGTTGGTTGATTGTTGATAACGCTCTGTTTGCTTCAATAATACGACGAACGGGCTGGTGTCCGCAGGACAATTATTTGGCATTCTCGTTCTGTTCCCAAATCCCAAACGTATTGCCCTCCGTATCCTGGCACACAGCGAAGTAGCCCATTTCTGGCACGGCCGTCTTAGGCAAGCAAATTTTGCCACCGAGTTTCTCGATCTTCTCCACGGATTTGGTCACCGACTCCACGTTAACATAATTCGTGATCGAATGCGCGGCGTGCTTGCGCGGCTGCAGTCCACCATCCGGAGTGGCATCCGCGCCGCCTGTATCAATGTGCAAAAAATCGTTCATTCCCCGAAAAGGGCTGATTTTCCAGCCGAACAATTTGCCGTAGAACTCCTTCGCGCGATTGAGGTCGTCTGCCGGGATTTCAAACCAGCAAATGCTGGCCGCTGTCTCTTTTTTTGTAGTGCTCATGTTTTTGCCTTTCTCTTGATGTGTAATTTTTCGTTCTGTCACAGATACGACGAATGAGCGGGAACGTTCAGGACCATCGCGCCGAATTTTTCTTAATCGTTAAAACGGTCTTGCCGTTGGCGCACGATTGGAGTCGCTTCGAAAGGAACGTCCGCTCTGATTTTGTTTCTGCCAGTTGCAGTGATTTTCGGAACTGTTCGGCCGCGGCTTCTGGATGATTCAACCGCATCTCGAATTCGCCCCGCACAGCATAGAGCAAATAATACGACTCCAGCGTATCCAGGTCCCGGATAGCTTCTATGGCCTCAAGTCCCGCTCGTGGCCCGTGAACGTTGGCCACAGCGATGGCGTGATTAAGCGCAGCAACGGGTGAATCATCGAACTCAACCAGGCGATCATAAAGCGACAGGATTTGACGCCAGTCCGTTGACTCGTAATCCTTCGCCGCGTCATGGCAGGCGGCAATGCCAGCCTGAAGATGATACTCGGTGATCTCTTCTCCCGCAGCCGACTGCGCGAGGTGAAACATGCCGCGCGCGATCATCCCTTGATCCCACTGCGTCCGGTCCTGCTCTTTCAGGCGCAGCAGGTTGCCCTCGCAATCCGATCGCGTTGGGAAGCGAGCCGCATTGAGTAGCATCAACGCAAGCAAGGCATGAGTCCGGGGCTGATTCCCCACCACATGTTGAACCAATAAATCCGTGAGGCGAATCGCCTCGTGGCAGAGTTCTTCGCGAACCAGGTTTTTGCCGCTCGATGCTTTGTAGCCTTCGTTGAACAGCAGATAAAGTGATTGCAAGACGCCGTCCAATCGCCGGGTCAGTTCCTCGCTGGCGGGTATCTCGAACCGAATTCGCGCTTCGCGGATCTTTTGTTTCGCCCGCGTCAATCGCTTCGCAGTCGCCGCCTCGGTCGTGAGAAAGGCGCGGCTGATCTCCGGCACGCCGAAACCGCATAGCGTCTTTAACGCGAGCGCAACCTGAGCGTCCGCTGGAATCGCCGGATGACAGCAGACAAACATCAATCGCAAACGGTTGTCACTAATTTCCTCTTCCGGAAAGATCGCCTCCTCTGGCGCGGCACTTTCGCGACCCATCGAACGAATAATTTCAGCTTGTTTGTTCTGGAACACCTTCCGGCGTCGGACAACATCCAACGCGAGGTTTCGGGAAGCGCGCATGATCCATGCAGAAGGGTTTTTCGGAACTCCATAAAAGGGCCACGTTTGCAACGCCCGGGACAGCGCCTCCTGAACCACGTCTTCGACCAGATTGAGATGCTCAATCCCAAAAATCCCCGTCAGAATGGCGACCATCTTTCCCGCCTCGCGACGAAAAAGGTGTTCCACCAATTGGGACACTTGCTGCGGTTTTTGGACAACACTTTTCAAGTCAACTCGTGTAAAAAGACTGGGCAGAACTTCGTCAAAAAAAATCTCGACGCAGCCACCTAGTCGCTCAACCAAAACTCCCGTTCAACAAACCTGCCACTTCCGGCGGCGCTGCCAACCAGTCGCAGAAGCAGTCGATGTTGAATGTCCGCGGCCGGCCTGGTGACGCGGGGGATTTCGCCAATTCCATACTGATCGGTATAATAACCAATCGAAGGGACAACTATTATTTCATTGGCATTGTGATTATCCTTTACATATGAAAGCAACATGGCAGGGCGCGACACTTGCTGAGAGCGACGAGACGCTGGTTGTCGAAGGCAATCACTACTTCCCGGCAAATTCGATTAACAGCGCGCATTTCCGCGAAAACGCGACGCACACAACTTGTCCGTGGAAAGGCGAAGCAAGTTATCATGACATTATCGTCAACGGCGATGTGAACAAAGATGCCGCCTGGTATTATCCAAATCCGAAAGAAGCGGCTTTCAACATCAAAGACCGCATCGCCTTTTGGAAAGGCGTCGTGGTTGAATAAATCGAATGTGAAATCTGCGTTAGAGGACCCAGTCTTCTTCGCGACAGCGGCGGACTTCCGGACCTGGCTCGAAAAGCACCACGACAACCTTCGTGAGCAATGGGTTGGCTTCTATAGGAAAAATTCCGGTCGCCCGAGCATCACTTGGCCCGAGGCCGTAGACGAAGCTCTTTGCTTTGGCTGGATCGACGGTTTGCGCAAAACAACCGACGAAAACTGCTACAAGATCCGGTTTACCCCGCGCAAGCCAACGAGCAATTGGAGCGCGGTCAACATTCGTAGAATACAAGAACTCGTGAATCAAAGTCGCGTCCGTCCCGCGGGGTTGAAGGCTTTCGAGCGCCGCGCACCGGAGAAGTCCGGGATCTACTCCTATGAGAACCGGTACTCAGCCGTTTTGAGCAAAGCGGCGGCGAAACAGTTCCGCTCCGTTCGATCGGCGTGGGAATTTTTCGAACAGCAGCCTGCGTCATACCGCCAGACCGCGATCTGGTGGGTGGTAAGCGCCAAGAAGCCGGCGACCCGGCAAAAACGGCTCGAGACGCTGATCGCCGATTCCAAGGCGAAGCGACGGATCAAATCCTTAAGCCGCCCCGGGAAATCGAGCGTTTCGTCGCTCGATATCATAGTGCCGGCGAAGCCGTACAATTAAATCATGAGCGAAACGCTCGCTTCTCGCGCCCTCATCAATCTCCACGACTGGGTTCAATCGGAAAGCCTTCGAAAACATTGTTACGCTGTCGCGGACTCGATGCGGCATTTCGCGCAACTGCGCGGCGCGGACGCGGATTTATGGGAAGCAGCCGGCTTGTTGCACGACATGGATTACGAGCGCCATCCGAACCAGGAACAGAGCCCAACCGAAGGTCATCCATTCGTTGGTGTGGCGTGGCTCCGCGAGAATGGCTGGAGCGAAGAAGTCTGCCGCGCGATTCTGTCGCACGCGAGTTACGCGAACATTTCTCGCGAAACCGCGCTCGAGAAAACGCTCTACGCGGTCGATGAATTGAGCGGATTCGTCATCGCCGTTGCACGCGTGCGCCCGTCGAAGAGCATTCACGAAGTAG
>VBQB01000376.1 GCA_005887855.1 Verrucomicrobiota bacterium
GTCACCACTTCGCCGCAGAGCGGTGACACAGGTGTTCGCTATTACTTTAGCAGCTGGAGTGACGGCGGGGCCGTCTCACATACCGTTGCTCCAACTTCAAAGAGCACGACCTACACGGCGAAGTTCGGCACCCAATATTACCTGACCATGAGCGCCGGGACAGGCGGCCATGTAAGTCCCGCGAGCAGTTGGCATACTAGTGGCTCGACTTTCTCGATCAGCGCAACGGCATCCACCAATTATAGCTTCAGCAATTGGACTGGCAGCGGAGCGGGCTCCTATTCTGGAACGGATAATCCGCGTTCCATCACCATGCTCGGGCCTATCACCGAGACGGCTACCTTTACCCATAACTGATCCTCCCAGCTCTGCTCAGTACCATCACCCAATCCAGCCTCAACAACCTGATAGATAATTCTTATGAAAATCTGTTCTTCAATCGTATTCACTGCGCTGCCGCGCTTTGTCTTCACTTCATTTCCGGGAGCAACATCTAATGCTCTCAGGAAAGCTACGCTCTTACTGTTTTCCATCGTCGTGCTGCTGATGGGCAGCACGGCGGCGGTGCGCGGGCAATCTGCGCTCGACGGTTTCGATCCGAACGCCAACGGCGCGGTTCGCGCCGTCGTCGTCCAACCGGACGGCAAGATTCTTATCGGCGGGGATTTTACCACGCTCTCGCCCAACGGCGGACCGGCGGTCACGCGCAACTACATTGCCCGGCTGAACCCGGACGGCACGCTCGACACCGCCTTCGACCCGAACGCGAACAGCAGTGTCTATTCAATCGCGGTGCAGGCGGACGGCAAGGTTTTAGCGGGCGGCTTTTTCACCAGCATCGGCGGCCAGACGCGCAACTACATCGCCCGGCTGGATGCCACCACCGGAGCGGCAGATTCGTTCGACCCGAACGCGAACGGTACTGTCCTTTCAATCGCGGTGCAGGCGGACGGCAAGATTTTAGCCGGCGGCGCTTTCACCAGCATCGGCGGACAGACGCGCAATTACATGGCCCGGCTCAATGGCACCACCGGAGCGGCAGATTCGTTCGACCCGAACGCGAACGATTTTGTCTTATCAATCGCGGTGCAGGCGGACGGCAAGAATTTAGCGGGCGGCCGTTTCACCAACATTGGCGGACAGACGCGCAATCGCATCGCCCGGCTCGATGCCACCACCGGAGCGGCAGATTCGTTCGACCCGAACGCGAACAGTGATGTCTTATCAATCGCGGTGCAGACAGATGGCAAGATTTTAGCGGGCGGCAATTTCACCAACATCGGCGGACAAACGCGCAATTTCATCGCCCGGCTGGATGCCACCACAGGAGCGGCAGATTCGTTCGACCCGAACGCGAACAGTGTTGTCTTATCCATCGCGGTGCAGGCGGATGGCAAGATTTTAGCGGGCGGCGTTTTCACCTTCATTGGCGGACAGGCGCGCAATTTCATGGCCCGGCTGGAAACCGACGGCGGGCTCGACCAGACGCTCGATCTCAGCACCGTCGGTAGCCAAGTTCTCGCCACCGCCGTGCAGCCGGACGGCAAGATTATAATCGGCGGCTCCTTTAGCAGCGTCCTGGGCGTGACGCGCAACAACATCGCGCGTTTGAATACCGACGGCACGCTCGACACTGCCTTCAACCCGAACGCGAGCGATTTTGTCAATTCAATCGCGGTGCAGGCGGACGGCAAGATTTTAGCCGGCGGCGGTTTCACCAGCATCGGCGGACAGACGCGCAATTACATCGCCCGGCTCGATGCGACGACCGGCTTGGCAGATTCGTTCGACCCGAACGCGAACAGTTATGTCTATTCAATCGCGGTGCAGGCGGACGGCAAGATTTTAGCGGGCGGCTTTTTCGAAAGCATCGGCGGACAGACGCGCCAGTTCATCGCCCGGCTGGATACCACTGGAGCGGCAGATTCGTTCGACCCGAACGCGAACAATAGTGTCTTATCAATCGCGGTGCAGGCGGACGGCAAGATTTTAGCGGGTGGCGGTTTCACCAGCATCGGCGGACAGCCGCGCAACCGCATCGCCCGACTCGATGCCACGACCGGAGCGGCAGATTCGTTCAACCCGAACGCGAACGGTACTGTCAATGCAATCGCGGTGCAGGGGGACGGCAAGATTTTAGCAGGTGGCGCTTTCACCAGCATCGGCGGACAGCCGCGCAATCTTTTCGCTCGTTTGACTAACGACACCGCCGCGCTGCAAAACCTGGCTGTAACCCACACCGCCGTCACCTGGACACTCGGCGGCTCCAGCTCGTGACAGGTCAAAGCTTCCCAATCGGACAGAACTTCTACATCCGCGCTCGCGGTTATTATCGCAGCGGCACCTTAAACGGGTCAGAGAGCGTCACGGAATCAGTGCGCAATGCATTTCCAACGGTTCTGATAACTGTCCAAACAACTCCCGGCGGTCTCGCCTTCAGCGTCGATGGCAACCCTTACAGCGCCGCCCAAACATTTTCGTGGGCGTCGGGTTCGACTCATACCATAGCGACCACTTCGCCGCAGAGCGGTGCCCCAGGTGTTCGCTACTACTTCAGCAGCTGGAGTGACGCCGGGACTATCTCACATACCGTCACCCCAACCAAGAAGACGACCTACACGGCGAAATTCGGCACCCAATATTACCTGACCATGAACGCTGGGACAGGCGGCCATATAAGTCCCGGGAGCAGTTGGCATACTAGTGGCTCGACTTTCTCGATCAGTGCAACGCCATCCACCGGTTACAGTTTCACCACTTGGACTGGCAGCGGCTCGGGCTCCTACTCCGGAACGAATAATCCCGCTTCCATCACGATGAACGGGCCGATCACCGAGGCCGCTGCCTTTGCCCCGCCTCCAACAGTTCACGTGACTGTGCAAACGACTCCAGCCGGTCGTACGTTCAGCGTCGATGGCACCAGTTACAGCGCCACCCAGGTATTTGAGTGGG
>VBQB01000371.1 GCA_005887855.1 Verrucomicrobiota bacterium
TGAGCGAAACAGTTTACCCGACGTAGCGGGAGACATCTCTAGCTATTTCTGACGGCCTATGAAATCGAAAGCTGGTTCCGAAGAATCGAAGAACACCGCGGCGGTTTTCTCCAATTCGAAGAAAATTTACGTCGCCGGCAAGTTGCATTCCGACATTCGCGTTCCATTCCGCGAAATCTCGCTCGCGCCGACGAAGTCGATGAATGGTCAGATCGAGGGTAGCGCGGGTGCCTCGCCCGTAATTCTTCACAACGAGCCGGTCGGCGTTTACGATACGAGCGGCCCTTGGGGCGATCCCGATTTTCACGGCGATGTTACGCAAGGACTTCCGCCGTTGCGCGCGAAATGGATCCGCGACCGAGGAGATGTGGAAGAAATCGATGGGCGAAAAGTTCAGCCGATCGACGATGGATATCTTTCCGAGAAACACGCCGGTATCGCGGCGCAACGCTCAAAGCCCAACGCTCAACGTCCAACGTTCAATGGGCAGAAAGGGAACGGACAAACCAAATCAAACAGCGAACATCAAACATCAAACTTTGCCGCGCATAAGCCGTTGCGGGCACACGCAGGATGCGCCGTAACGCAACTCGGTTACGCGCGACGTGGCATCATCACGCCCGAGATGGAGTTCATCGCGATCCGAGAAAAGATGGGGACCGCGGGCGCCTCGCCCGCACCGTTCGGCGCCCCGCCGAACGGCTCTGTTGCAACGAACGATCTCCGCCACCAACACCCCGGCAACGCGTTCGGCATCCAGATCCCCAACGAAATAACACCGGAATTTGTGCGGGCCGAAGTCGCACGCGGTCGCGCCATTATTCCCGCAAACATTAATCATCCGGAATCCGAGCCGATGATCATCGGCCGCAATTTCCTGGTGAAAATCAACGCCAACATCGGAAACAGTGCCGTGGCTTCGTCGATCGAGGAAGAAGTGGAGAAAATGCGCTGGGCGACGAAATGGGGCGCCGACACCGTGATGGATCTTTCCACTGGCAAAGACATTCACGCCACGCGGGAATGGATCATTCGCAACTCGCCCGTTCCCATCGGCACCGTGCCGATTTATCAGGCGCTTGAAAAAGTCGGCGGCCGCGCCGAGGAACTGACCTGGGAAATTTATCGCGACACACTCATCGAGCAGGCGGAGCAGGGAGTGGATTACTTCACCGTCCACGCTGGCGTGCTGTTACGTTTTATTCCTTTAACGGCTAAACGCGCGACCGGGATTGTTTCCAGAGGTGGGAGCATCATGGCCAAGTGGTGTCTCGCGCATCATCAGGAAAGTTTTCTCTACACACATTGGGACGAGATCTGCGAGATCATGGCCGCGTACGACGTCAGCTTTTCCATCGGTGATGGTCTCCGGCCAGGCTCAATTGCCGATGCGAACGATGAAGCGCAGTTCGCCGAACTTTACACGCAAGGCGAGCTGACCCGGCGGGCGTGGGCGCATCACGTGCAGGTGATGAACGAAGGCCCGGGCCACATCCCGATGCATATGATCAAGGAGAACATGGAGAAACAACTCGAGTGGTGCGACGAAGCGCCGTTCTACACGCTCGGTCCCCTAACGACTGACATCGCCCCCGGCTACGACCACATCACCAGCGCGATCGGCGCGGCGATGATCGGCTGGTACGGTTGCGCCATGCTTTGCTACGTCACGCCGAAAGAACATCTCGGATTGCCGAACAAGAAAGACGTCAAAGATGGCGTCATCGCCTACAAAATCGCCGCGCACGCCGCCGATTTAGCGAAAGGCCATCCCGGCGCGCAATATCGCGACAATGCTATCAGCAAAGCGCGCTTCGAATTTCGCTGGGAGGATCAATTCAATCTCTCCCTCGATCCCGAAACGGCCCGCGAGTTCCACGACGAGACGCTGCCGATGGAAGGGGCGAAGTCAGCTCATTTCTGCTCAATGTGCGGCCCTCATTTTTGCAGCATGAAAATAACAGAGGACGTTCGGAAATTTGCGGCGGAGCACGGAATCAGAGAAGACGCTGCGCTAGAAGAAGGATTGAAACAGAAGGCAACGGAGTTCACGAAATCCGGCGCAGAAATCTACGCAAAGACGTAATACTCTAGGTGCCTCGCTGTGTCGAGGCGTTGCCTTTCTGGGAGCGCTCAGCTACTTAGAAAGACTTTGAGACAGGTTCTACTGTCAATTTCTGAAAGCGTTGATCGTTCCGGAGCGGATCGAACATTGGGTCGATCCGAAGCAGCGCGGGAGTGAGCGGCACGCGCGAAGCCAGTGCGCCTTCGGAGGGTATCGACAGCAGTTTCTGTAACGCGGCGATAGCGCGGTCAGGCTCTCCCAGTTGTGCTGCCACCCGGGCGAGGACCTCGATCGGAGCGGGACCATCTACCGCGTCTTTCTCGAGCGGAAGCACGCTCATCGCCTGCTCCGCAAGAGCGAACGCGGCGGCTTTATCACCGAGGCCCATATTGGCCAGCGCAAGATCTCCAATGAGGACATAGTTGTCCGGCTGTTCTTTGAGGAACGGTTCCAGTTCGCCGCGCGCCTGTCGCCAACTTTCGTGGGCGGCGGCATGGTCGCCGGCGACTTCCTGCGCCCAGCCTAACCAAAAGCGCAGTTCGCCATTGAAATAACCCAACGCTGGATCAGGCTTGGCAAGTATTTCCTTTAGCCGAGGGATGATTTGTGCAGGGCGGCGTTCCAGGATCGCTTGGTAAACTTGTGTTCCCAAGGCGACGGTGTCGTCGGCGTTCGGATGTAGCGGAGCGAGAAGTGCAGCAGCCCGCGGAAGATCGCCCTCCGCTTGTGCAATACCTGCCTTCTGCGCAAGGGTATCCAAGTCGTCCGGTGTAACAGCGAGCACCTGATCAAATTTTCGCAGTGCCTCGGGGAAACGACGAAGGATCATATAGGATTGGGCATGCTGAGTGAGCAGGGAAACATTGCGCGGGTCGAGCCGCTCAGCCTCGTTGAAGTAGGACTCGGTCCGGTCCCATTGACCTCGCCGGCGCGCGACGTAGGCCAGCGATTCAGGAATCTGACTGTTATTCGGCAAGAACTGACGTGCTT
>VBQB01000372.1 GCA_005887855.1 Verrucomicrobiota bacterium
CATCGGACGTATCGGTTGGGTCGAGGAAGTGGCCGAGGCCGTTCTGTGGCTCTGTTCAGGCAAGTCGTCTTTTGTGACAGGGCACAGTCTGATTGTCGACGGCGGATTCACGGCCCGCTGACGCGGCTCGCGGATAGAGCCCGATTTTGTTATCGAAAGTGGCGACCACTGGATGCAGCGAATAATGATATGAGGACCATTCAGAAAACGACGCTGGAATATTGGGCGCTCATCGCGGAGATCGCTGGCGCAATCGCAATCGTTGTGTCCGTCATTTATCTAGGGGTGCAGATTCGTGCGAATACGAAAGTTCTCCGGAGTCAGGCGCACTACAACGCGTTGTCACTTGCCCAGTGGCCATTCGAGATGGCGATCGCGGACCAAGGCCTCGCCGATTTAATTGAAACGTCTTATGCGTCTCCCGAGAAGTTGAGCGACGGCCAGTGGTTTCGATGCGGCAACTATTTGTTCATGCAATTCAATTCCTGGGAATACTTGTACTATCAAAATAGAAATGGCTCGATTCCAAACCAACTCTGGGTCGGCGCCGATGCCTACTTCAAACAGCTGGTAGAGACGAAGCCGGGACTCAGACGTTTTGGTCGGAGTACCAACACTCTTTCGACGATCCGTTTCGTTCCTACGTGACCAACGAATTCGCGAAGAAAACCGCGACGGAGACACCGCGTAGCGGAACACCGGCCCCGAATAAGAACTGATCGATCCGAGCCGGAAGCGGCTTTAGCTGCGAGGAGTGCGGGCAATGAAGGAAGAAGGCCGTTGCAGAGGAGTTTAGCTCCGCAATGCTTCGGTGAATCGAACTAAGTCGTTCGCGACTTGTTCGACGCGTGCGGTCACTTTCTTATCGGCAATCTTGTCGGCATCGAAAGCGTCGCCGGTGGCAAAAACGAACCGCGGAATAATTACACAACGAAAATCGAGCATAAGACTATTGGCGTAGGCCATGACCGACATGTAGCTGGCTGTGCCGCCGGCGGCACAAAGAAAGCCGACGATCTTGTCTTGCCAGGCGCTGCCCGTCAGCTCGATCATGTTCTTGGCTGCGGCTGCGACATCATAATTATATACGGGCGCCGCCACCAGGATCCCGTCCGCCGATTCGATCGCGGCGCTCAATTTTTTGGAGCCCGGCATGCCATAACATTTGCCCCCATCGCAGAGCGGCAGGTCCATTTCGCTGATGTCGATCCAGGCGCAATCCACTCGTTGTTTTTGCAAATGCGCAAACGCTACGCGCCCCAGGCGCCGGCTATTGCTTTCGGGGTTACTGCTCGTGCTGATAACAAGATGTTTTGGCATTTGTTCGCTCGAAATTTAGCGAGTGAAACAGATTAATGGATCGAGACTGGCGTTCCAACTTTAACTCGCTCGACTAAACGAATCGCATGGGAATGTTTTTTCTGTAAACTTTTCCACATGAAAGCTCTCGCTCTGTTTTTATTGCTTTTCGTATCGGCATCAATCGCGTCGGCCGAGCCGGTAATCGTTATTGTTCGTCACGCAGTCGCCTCCCGCCGCTCGTTGATTCACGGCACAAAAGCTTATCGTCCGCTTTGCTGACCGCCTCCTTGTTGGCCTCCGCCTTGTTCGCGGCCGCCGCCCTCTTGGCCGCCGCCGCCCTGCTTCTCGCGATCTCTCTCTTTGTCACGATCGCCCTGTTGGCCGCCTTGCTGTCCCGGAGGCGTAGGTTTGATCGGTTCGTTCGGATTGCGTTCTGTTTCCATAATACCTTTCTTTAGTTTACTAATTCGGTCACTCGCGCTTCGCGATGAGACCTTTACCTACTTTGAAATCGTCTCGGAAAGGCCATTTGGACTGGAAAATCTTATCATCAAACGTCCGCTCCGTACTCGTTGAGATTTTGCTCCGTGGCTTTTCCGGACTGAACGCTCAGTGTTCAACTCGAAACATCTTGCTCGAGCGTGCGGTCCTTTAGTCCCGCTGATTGCGGTCCTAAGGAAGCCAAGGGAAGGGAAAAGTAAGAATTACGAAGTAAGGGACAGCACGAGGAAATAGCAGCAGTTACTTCAAATATTTGTCGAACCATGCGACCGTCTGATCCATTCGATCGGCTTGGTTCTCCGGTTTCATGAAGAGATGGCCTTCGCCGGGATACACGATCAGTTGCGTCGGCACACCGAGCGTTTTTAAAGCGTGCCAGAATTCGTAGGACTGCGGAGCGGGGCACTCCGCATCGCGCTCACCGACAATGACCAGGGTGGGGGTCTTCACGTTCTTGATGAAGTGAATGGGAGAACTTTTCTCGTAAACGCCCGAATCATCGTAAACTGATGAACCGAAGAACGGGATCATCCATTGATCGATCAAGTTCTGGCCATAATAACTTTGCCAATGGGCAATGCCGGCCCCCGCGACGGCGCCACGGAAACGGTTGGTTTGCGTAACAGTCCACATCGTCATGTAGCCCCCGTAACTCCAGCCGGTCACACCCAGACGCGCAGGGTCGATCGGGTACTTTGCGATGGCGGCGTCGATTCCGGCGAGAGTGTCTCTAAGGTCGCCGCCGCCGAAATCTTTCACATTGGCGCGAGTGAAATCTTCTCCCTGGCCGTAGCTACCCCGCGGATTTGGCAAAAGGACGTAGTAACCGTGTGAAGAGAGAGCGGCGACGATCGCTCGCGACATTCCAAAACCAGCCGGCCACTCCGGCGTCGTTACACTTGAGGGTCCGCCGTGGATCAGAACGACCATCGGATATTTTTTGCCCGACTCCACTTTCGCGGGTGGGAGAAGCCATCCCTGAATATTGAAGCCGTCGTTAGTCCACTCGAGGTTCTCGGCTTTGCCCCACGTCGGAGTTTGAGCCGAATTGTTGGCGGTTAGCTGGCGCCATTCACCGATCGGCCCGGCCCAAACTTCGGGCGCGGTTTCATAGCTGCTCCGGACCGCGGCGGCCAAATGGCCGTTTTCCGAGAGGACAAAGTCCGGGAAATTGCCGAAAGCGTAAAGGCCTTCGGCGCCTCTCCAGATTGTCCGCACGGAATTGTTGGCGAGCGTCAGTTCAGAGATCGCGCTGCCGCCCCCGACATATTCCGTGAACAGGATGCGATCTGGTGTCTGCCAGAAGAACGAACTGACCGAGCTCTTGCGACCATACGTGCGATTTACGACATCGTGTCCGGTGGCCGAGACAGTGAAGAGGTCTCCACCGTGGAATCCCTCATCGCTCATCAAGCCTTCAATGAACGAGCAAGATTTACCATCCGGTGACCACCGCGGAACCGCTACTTGAAGAGAAGGTTTGTAGATGGATGCAGCGTTTCCTTTTGCGATGTCGATGGTGTAAATCTGCGCGATCCACCAATTGTTGTCTCCGGGACCGGGAGCGGCAGTTGTGACGAACGCCTTATCGTCAGGAGACCAATCGTAATCGTAGATATGGAGATTTGGTGGCGAAACCTGGCGCAACTCATGGCGGGCAACGTCGAGAACAGCGATCCGCTGATTATGAATGGCAATGTCGATCACGCCGGTCGTGGCGGGCGCAGCCATTAACGGACCGCCGCCACTCGCGCCTTCTATATAGAGGAAGGCAATCTGCTTGCCATCGTGCCAGAGTTGAGCTTGGTCTTTCTCTCCGGCGTTAGAAAAAAATGCGAGGCTCTTGGAATCGGGAGACCAGGCGGGGTCTGAGTCTTGTCTTTCTCCCGTGGTCGCAAGATTCACGGGCGCTGCCGCAGCATTACCTGATGTTCCACGAATATGAGTCTGCTTGGATGTTGTTGCAGCGGTGGACTGCACCCACGCGACATGTGCGCCATCCGGGGAAAGGGCAATATCATCGTACAGGACAGTTTTACCCAACTGTTCAGTCAGATGCATGTTCTGAGCTGTTAACAGTGCGGGGAAGAGACAGGCCAGGAGAAAATGCTTCATGTTGCGATCCTGACAAAGGTCCGACCCAGCGGCAAGGTCAGACGCTCGACAAAGTAATTGAGTCGGTCAGACTGGAAGAGTGACGAGTAGCAATGGCATAAAACGAACGTCGTAGTTTGTTCTGTGCGGGTTCGTATTCTCGCTCTCGGCGGTACGTTCTACGCCGGAGCTTACGTTGGATGATTTGAGGAAGCTGGAGATCATTTGCTTTGTTCCTTCGCACCTACCGGAGGGTTTTCGATTGCAACGGGTCGACATCACTTATGGCGAGCTGCACGAGGAGTTTGACGACATGAAGCATCAATTGCCGCTTTACTCGATCGTCTACAGCAACGATCCGCGGCGCGGAGCGACATTTTCGATCGAATCAGCGCGCGAAGGGATCGGCGACCGCACGTCGCGATCGTTGGTCCGCCGGTAAAGCCGATCATGGTCGTTCCTTCTGTCGGATTTCTTGACATAACTTATGATTACCACCCCGTGTTTATAATGTAAGTGTCAGAAAATCAAATTATTATGTGTGTATTCATAGTCGTCAATACTCGCCTGATTGTCGGAAATCCTTACGGTTTTGCATTATTGAAGCGAACAGATCTTGGCAAGTTTTAGGCTGAAGTGACTGATTATAAGACACTTATGTTTATGATAAGTCGCTTTGGCATACCGGGTGCTTATATCGGGCATAAGACCAACCCTTTCCAACGAGAATGTTCGGTTCCAAAACAAAAACTAACTAACTAAATAAAGACAAATGAATAAATTACTAAAACCAGCTCTTTCGATGGTCGCTGTCGGCCTACTCTGCGTCGGACAAGCTCAAGCCACACCGATTACGGGAGATCTTGGCTTCTCCGGTGCTGCCACATTTAATGCAACCTCCTTAGCCACAGCCACACGAGTTAATTCCTGGTTTGCCTTCGTGGGGACAACTACGGGAAGCTTCGTCGGTGTGCCTATTGGTAGCTCCGTTACCTTGGCCGCGCCGTGGATTTTTAATCCATCAACGCCAACCCTCGGCCTCTGGAGCGTTGGCGGCTTCTCGTTTGACCTGGCCACCGCAACTATCGATACTCAAAATAGCCATCTGCTTAGTATAACTGGAACTGGGACACTTAACGGCGCTGGATTCGACTCGACCCCGGGAACTTGGGCCTTCAGCGCGCAGTCAGCAGGTGGAATTCACCAAGCTAGCTTTACATTTAGCGCAGACACAACCGGGGCGGGCGTCCCAGACGGCGGCACTACGGTAATGTTGCTTGGGGCGGCCCTCGGTGCGCTTGGTCTAGCGCGGCGCTACATAATGAGTTAACCGGTCGAACGTTCCGACCTCGCTAAAAAACTTTAAAAGTGGCCGTTCAACGGTCTTCTGACGATTCACTTTCGGCGGGTTGCCGGCCCGTGTTGGCCGGCGTGCTGGTTTATTTCTTCTGGAGGAAATCACGGACGGGTAGTGTCGTAATCTGAGTTGGCTTTATTCGCGACGGCGCTCATATTGGAAGATCGACTCCCTTCTAGAGCATATCCGCTCGCGCTTAGCCGCGTCGAAATCTTGCGTCGTTTTTGAGAGTAAGCTGGATCGAATCTGGCCGAGGAATGAGAAACAGAGTGCAGCGCGCGCAGCGGCAATCGAAAGATTTGCCAAATTGAATGGTCTATCAGCTGTACTTCACGACCCTGGGATTCGAGTGACCTTCAGGAAGTTAGACGTCCCTT
>VBQB01000373.1 GCA_005887855.1 Verrucomicrobiota bacterium
CAACAACGCGAGCATTCGCGTGACTGATCTTACACTTGCCCGTTTCCCGTATCGCGCAAAAGGCGATCATAGCCGAGACGGCCGCGCGTTAGCAGAACACCTTGGCATGAACTTTCCCAGCCCAATGATTTGCTCGCGCCGGCTCGCTGACGCTCGACCTCGGGTTTTGTGATCTATGTCCCCGCAGAAACTTGAGCATTGGCAGCTGCCTTCGCTCGAAGTTTTTTGCTCCATTCAGCGCGCAGGAGTTTCATCTCCGCGCGTAACGTGTTCATGCGCGGCGCAACGCCTTTATATTTTTTCGTCGTCCCGGTGACCATTCGATTGACCGCGCCCTGACCGACCAGCCCCTGAAGCTTTTCATAAACGCGCAAGCGCAGCATCTCTTCGCCGCCACTGGCAGCGTTTCGTTCCCGAAGGTTAAGCAGAATGGTGTCGAACAAAGGTTTGAATTCAAAGGAGGCCCTGGACGAAAGCACGGCGATCAACTCTTCGGTAATGTTGTCGGGCGCGCGACGCGTGAAAGAGATAGCAGATCGTTTAGACACCCAAGACTATAGCATCGATCCGCAAAATAGCGACCGAGGCCGCGAGTTTTGTGCTGAATCGATTAAGATTGAAAATACACAAGATTCTGGAGCATGAACCAGAAGGCAAAGATGCAAGACGCGCAACGTTGCTTGTCACTCAGCCGCGCCGTACGTTCGTCGCGTGATACGCATTTGGTGTGTCTCGTTGTCGATCTTCGTTTCAACAATCATCGCCAGTGCGCGCGCGGACGATTTTCCGATCAAGAAACTCGGCAGCTTCACGTGGGTGGTTGATTACGAATCGTTCTGGTCGCCGGATTCGCGACAAATTGTGCTCGTCTCGAGCCGGCATGGCGGAATGAAGGTGCATGTGATGAATGCGGACAGCGCGAGTCATGGCAGTGACATGCGCCAGCTCACGTTCGGCAGTGACGAAGATGATTCGCCGGCGTGGTCGCCGGACGGAAAGAAGATCGCATTTGTCTCGATCCGGGCGGGCGTGTCACAGATTTTTGTGATGAATGCGGACAGCGCAAATGTCCGCCAGCTTACTAACGGCAACTCCGAGAATATTCATCCAACGTGGGCGCCGGACAGTCAGCACATCTTGTTTAACACCACGAAATTTGTAGGCGCGACCGCGTCGGACGGTCGCGATGTGCCGAGCGACAACAAAGTGATCGGCGAACAGATCGACAAGAAGATGGACCTGGCGACGGTCCGCGTTGACGGGAGGCGCGAAGTCGCAGATTTTTGTCATGAATGCGGACGCGACGAACGATCACAACATTTCCGGCGAGAACACGCTCGACGGTTGGCCGGCGTGGTCTAACGACGGCAAGCGCGTGGTGCTCTCCCGGCGCGTGAATGATCGGTTCCAGCTTTTCGTGATGAATCGCGACGGCAGCGGCGTGATGCAACTCACCGATGCTGCGGGCGAGTTCGTCAACCCGCGCTGGTCGCCGGATGGGACAAAGATCATGTGTGCACGTCGCCTCGGCGACATGAACCTTGTGATTTTTCCCGCGCCAAAGTAGCGTCGTCTTGCCAGCTTTCGTTTATTTGCCAGCAATGCCGTTGATTCCGCGCCAAATTCGACACGCGCGATGCATGAGTTACCTTCGGTTTAAGAGTCCAATCGCACGCGAAAGAATTTACCATTCTCCGTCCACGATCCTGTCGGCATCGTTAGCGGTTGATCGAATTTTTTTGTACGGCGGTGTCCGGTTTGGCAAATTTCGCATCTGAGAAGCGCCCCATAAGCACCTGGGTGCTTGACCCCCTGTTCGGGGGCGGAGATAATCCGACCGTGCTCAGCACAGATGCGGCGCACGAGGCCACCCATGTCGAGTTCGACGCGGACGGGACGACGCTTCGGGGGTGGCTATACCGTCCGCGAGGGCCGCGCGGCAGCCGCGCCCGCCGTGGTCATGGCCCACGGCTACAACTGCATTAAGGAGCTCTACCTCGACCGGTACGCGACCGCTGTCGCGGACGCGGGCCATGTCGTCCTCGCCTACGACCACCGCAATTTCGGGGACAGCGACGGGGAGCCGCGGCAGGAGTTGGACCCGTGGATGCAGGTCCGCGACTACCGCAACGCGATCACGTTCGTGCAGACGCTGGACGGCGTCGACCCT
>VBQB01000374.1 GCA_005887855.1 Verrucomicrobiota bacterium
GCTCTGCGCCACGCCCCGCAAAAACTCCAGAAACTCCTGCCCCGTAGTCGCCGGAAATCCATTGACCGAGTGCGCCACGATGTCGGTGTGCACATGCTCTGCAAGGTTGAACCGGATCGCCATGCCCCGCGGATCCGCATTCGGATCGTTGTCCGGAATCAGCGGAACTCCCGTCGAATCCGAAAACCTCACCGTCACTGGAGTCGAACCCTGCACAGCGTGTTGCGCCCGGGTCAGCGACGCTGCCGCACTAGACGGTGTAAACGTGCCCCTCAATAAAATGCCCTTGGCATGGCCGGGCCTGAACCCGGGATGCGAACCAAACATGGCTTCGAACTGCTTCAAAATCTCTTCGCTCAGTGCGATCAACTTTTCGTCATTCGGTAGTGGCATAGTCAGTCTCCTCCTCAGAGCCTAATCATCCCGTTCGATGCCCGGCGCAACTGCTGTCACGCAACCAGACATCGCCTTATGCCAAGATCGACATTTTTCTTTCCGTACACCAGCAATGGCGATCACGGCTGGAGCGCAGTCGGGATCAAATGTTAAATGTTTAGACGCGACCCCATTTCCCCATTCCATTTCCCTAGGCCCTAGCTGTTCAGGAATGGAGCGGCCCGACGCAACCGAGGGCGCGAGGTGAATCGACGGAAAGCGTTTGGTTGTGCGCGCGGATAAAGTTGACGGCCCTTCTCGAAGTCGAAGCGGCGATTCGGGAGTCCCTGATTAGGCCGATAACAAATCATCAAATGCATCCTGCCAGCCAATTTTCCCGATCTTGCCGATTCGGTTGATGCTGGGGATCGGAGGAATCGGCGGGATAGGCGGTATGCGAGGAATCCGCGGTATTGGCGCAATAGCAATTGTTTTCTTGAGGATGTAGTTATTTTCTACCATCTGGCCCACATGGCGGCCGTCTTTTCGCCAAACCCTACCGTCATCCTCGATCCATCCCCAGGTACGTGGATTGCGCATCAAAGATATGTCCAGTACCGCTAACAAATCCTACATACTCTCCGCTCCATCGAAACAGTGGCGTGCTCATAATATCAGAATAATCGGCAAAAAAATTTGGCAAATTTTGGAACGTCTTTTTTTGAATAAGCTTCCGACCACGTGCTTCGTTGATGTGTTGTGGCCTACTCGTCACGCCATGCCAATAGTTTCGGAAAACTAGTCCGAACGGTCAATATGTAGCGTTCCATCCTCCAATGTGATGTCGTGTTTATTGATGCCCGACCATTTGAAAAAACAGGATCATTGTGACAGTTCTTTGTGGAGCGTAGTAATAGTAGGTGATTTGCGAAAACAGATGCGGGTTTTTGAACTTTACCGTGATCCAACCAGGACTCTCGTCTTCTACAATGTCAGCTTCGGAACCGTAAACCTTGTGCAGCAAATCGATCCTATCGCCAATTCTGACGGAACGGAATCCCTTTGGATAGACGTCGTCTAACGAGAATAAGCTATCGGGACTTAGTCGATCGAGATCGCGTCGCAATTTCAGATTCTCTGATACCATCCGATCCAGTTGGCCGCGTAGACTGTCGAGTTCACTTCTGAGCTTAGTTGGCTCGGTCTTCAGATCGGCGATCTGATTGTCCTTTGCCTTGTCCCATATCGGAATAACCACGGTGACCATTAGGATGGCCGTGCCAGCGACTGCTAGCGCCGCTACGGCCAGCGGCTGATCTTTCCAATTCGTCTCGGCAGCTGGCCTGGGCTCACGGCGCAGCGAAGCCGGAATGGGCGAACTCTGCAGATTACTATCGCCTCCCGCCAGGGTGCGGTTTATCTCCATCAAATTGGCTCTTATCCCCGCGCGGACTAGTACGACACCCACGAGATACAAACCCACCGCTGCAAGACCTCCTTGATACCAAGCAGCTGGCGACGGCGTGCCCGAGATGACATCAATTGCCATATTGACGCCGGTTCCGATCAAACACGCGACGAAGAGAAACATCCATCTAAAACGAAATTTTGTCGCGTATCTCTGCAGTTGGTCACGTCGTGCCTCTAGACCTTCGACCACTCTATTGGGAGATGCAGTTTCGGGAGGAGTAGCTTCTTCGGCCATTGATTTGTCGACGACATCATCGCCGGATGATCTGCTATTCGGCAATCAAAAAAATGCCAGTTGAGAGCTAATAGCAGACAACATATTCTATCTGCGATGAGACGGACTGATTTCTGCACGTGCAGCCTAGCGAGACGTCATCAACGAGCGCCCGGTCGGCGAAAGATTTTGAAAGTTGTGAAACGGTCAGCATTGCGGAAAACGCGCAGTGTCCCCTTGTTCGATGCCCGGCGCAACTGGTGTCGTATAACCAGACCTCGCCTTATGCCGGGATCGACATTTTCTTTCCGGTACAACGCAATGGCGGTCTCGGCTGGAGCGTAGTCGGGACCAAATGTTAAAAGTTTAGACGCGACCCCATTTTTTTCCCCGCAGGTGATCGTCAGATTTTCCTCAGTTTGGATTGACGCCTATCGGAGAAAGCGTTCAAATCGCGCAATGAAAATGAATCGTACTATGCTGGTGGCACTGGCGCTGTTGTTAACAACAACCGCAGCAACCTTTGCGGCCAATGCGCTCATGGGCGCTTGGAAGCTCAACGAAGGCAAATCGAAGTTCCCTCCCGGCGCAACCAAGAATACTTTGGTCACCTACACCCCGGCCAAAGGTGACATGGTAAAGTGCGCGGTGGATGGAGTGGATAAGGATGGTAAGCCCATCCGCTGGACTTGGGTGGGCAAATTCGACGGCAAACCGTACCAAATTAAAGGAAGCCCATCCTTCGACACGCTGACCTATAAGCCAGTGAATGACCGCACCAATGAAACGACAGCCGCGAAAGCTGGCAAGGTGGTGATGACTGGCACGATCACCGTGGCGAAAGACGGGAAGTCGCGCTTAGTCAAGCTCACGGGGACGGATGCGAACGGAAAGAAGTTCACTGAGATGACTTACTACGACAAGCGGCCGTAGGGCGGTCGCGTCTAAAGCCAGGAGAAACGACGTGCGGACATTCATCGGACAGTCGCGATCGCGGCGACGACGCGGGCACCTCTACGTCGCGAGCTTCCTAGTCGGTGTTGCTCTCCTGATCGCAGCGTGCTCGCGGCCTGGCTCGTCGGCGCTCAAGCCGATCAACCAGGCTGCGCTGCAGACCATGGTGGACACGACCGCCAAGGAACTGCTGGTGCCCGGCGCCGTGCTGCTCCTGCGCACACCCCAGGGCGAGTTCAAGGTTACCTATGGCACCACGCAACTGGGCACGACGAGCCCGCCCCACGCCGACACCCACTTCCGGATCGCTTCGAACACGAAGTCGATGACGGCCGCGGTGATCGTGCAACTGGCCCAGGAAGGCAAGCTCAGTCTCGATGATCCGGTCTCGAAGTACGTCCCGGGCGTGCCCAATGGCGACAACATCACGATCGACGAACTGCTGAAGATGCGCAGCGGGCTCTACAAC
>VBQB01000157.1 GCA_005887855.1 Verrucomicrobiota bacterium
AAAATCTGAGCGACAATAGACAGAACGCCTTTTTCACTGATGGCGTGCAAGACGAAATTCTGAACCACCTCGCCAAGGTCGCCGACCTCAGGGTGATCAGCCGCACCAGCGTTAAGCAATACAAGAGCGGGGTACCGCGCAAATTGCGCGAGGTGGCCAAAGAACTCGGTGTTGCCCATGTGGTGGAAGGTAGCGTCCAGCGCGCGGGGGACCGCGTTCGGGTCACCGCGCAATTGATCGATGCTCGGACAGACACCCATTTATGGGCCGAACATTACGACCGTGAATTGGCCGACGTTTTTCGCATTCAAACCGAGATCGCTGAGCAAATAGTTTCGCAGTTGCAGGCCAGACTCTCGCCGCAAGAAAAAGCAGCGATCGAAGAGCGCCCCACTCATGACTTGGCGGCCTACGATTTGTACTTGCACGCCCGCGATCTGGTCGATGCCATCGCGTTTACGGCGGGCGGAACCGAAAATCTGGTCGAGGCCACCCGACTGCTCGATGATGCCGCCGCGCGCGATCCGAAATTTGTTCTGGCCTACTACCACCTCGCTCGTGCCCACGACATTATCTATTTCCTGGGACTCGATCACACGCCAAAGCGCCTCGCTTTGGCTGAGGCCGCGGTCCAGGCCGCGCTTCGCCTCCGGCCTGACAGCGGCGAGGCACACCTGGCCCAGGCACAGCATTATTATTGGGGATATCGCGACTACGATCGTGCCCGTTCAGAACTGGCGATTGCGCGACGCGCGCTGCCTAACGAACCGCTGGCGCTTGTTCTCGCCGGTTACATCGATCGGAGACAAAACCGGTGGGATGATTCGACCCACGAATTAGAGCAAGCGCTGGATCTCGATCCACGCAACCTGTTTATCCTTCAGCAACTTTCCTTCAATTACCAGTACCTCCGCCGTTATAAAGAGATGGCAGCGATCTTGGATCGCGTCGTAGCGATTACTCCTGGAGATGTGGCCACCCGCGTGCAGCGAGCCTTCGTCGAATTTCTATGGCGGGGGGATCTGCGGCCTTTGCATGCCTCCATCGACGCAGTTGTAGCAAAAGACCCAAAGGCGGCCACGCCGATTTCCGATAAATGGCTCTTCCTGGCGTTGTGCGAGCGCGATAGTGCCACCGCTGAGCGCGCGCTCTCCACCTTGGCCACCGATGGATGCAAGGACGAGGGGATTCCGTTTCCACGATCTTGGTGCGAAGGCATGGTCGCCCGTCTTCGGGGCGATGACGCGGCAGCGCGCTCTGCGTTTACGCGCGCACGTGAGGAAATGGAACGGCTTGTGCACGAAGAGCCAGCTTACGCGGAAGCATTGTGCGTCCTTGGAATGATTGATGCCATGCTTGCTAAAAAGGAGGAAGCAATCCAGGAAGGCCGGCGTGCGGTGGAGCTGCTTCCGGTCAGCAAAGACGCCTTGAATGGCGCACGCGTTGCTGAATATCTTGCTGTGATCTACGCCACAGTTGGAGAAAAGAAACGTGCGATCGAGCAGTTATCTGTCATTACGCGGCGGCCTTCCTGGATCAGCTATGGCGAGTTGCGTTTGCATCCGTACTGGGAGCCGCTGCGCGGGGACTCACAATTCGACCAGTTCGTCGCCAGCCTGGCACCAAGACCGGAAAAGCCATGACCGGAGTCAGCTAACGCCGGCGTCATCCGAACGAATATCCGCGATGAGTGCGACCACCGCCGATGCCGCGTTTGCCAGCCGGCGATGCCATGACGCCCCAAGTCGCCGGAAGGTAGCCTGAGCGAGAGCCGGAAGTTTTGGCGCCAGGATTGACTCGTCAAAATTTGGCATACTTCTCGATGTGGCGCACAACCGGGCCGTCGCTTCGTTGATTTGTGGATTCGCGGATGTTACGTAGCCTCGCCGCGCTTGCCATGAGCCAGAATTACAAAGAGACGCTGAACCTGCCGCGCACGGATTTTCCAATGAAGGCAAACCTCGCCGCGCGCGAACCGGAAATGCTGAAAATGTGGGACGAGACGCGACTCTATCAGCAGATCCAAAAGTCGCGCGAAGGTCGGCAATTATTCGTCCTGCACGATGGGCCGCCTTTCGCCAACGGCGACGTTCACATGGGCACGGCGCTGAACAAGATCCTCAAGGACTTGGTGGTGAAATCTCAGACCATGCTAGGCAGACGCGCCCCTTACGTCCCTGGCTGGGATTGTCATGGACTGCCGATCGAATACAAAGTGGTGAAGGAATCCCGTGCGCTGTCGCCGCTCGAAGTCCGCAAAAAATCAGAAGCGTTCGCGCGAAAATTTGTCAACGTGCAGCGCGAGCAATTCAAGCGACTCGGCGTTTTCGGGGATTGGGAAAATCCATATCTAACGATGGATCCCAATTACGAAGCAGAAATCCTGCGGGCCTTCGCGGTGTTTGTCGAGGAAGGCCTCGTCTATCAATCGAAGAAGCCGGTCTTTTGGAGCACCGGCGCGCAGACCGCGCTCGCCGAAGCCGAAGTGGAATACCAGGAGCGCGATGACACCGCCGTTTACGTCAAATTTCCAATCATAAGCGGCGAACTCGCCGGCAAAGCGTGCATCGCTATCTGGACAACTACGCCATGGACTTTGCCGGCCAATCTGGCGATCGCGGTCGATCCTAAAGAAATTTATGTTGTCCAGCAATTTCAGCGCGACGGCATCTCAGAAATTTTGGTGTTGGCGGACAGGCTTGTGGATGCATTTTGCGCAGCTACAAGATTCGATCCTGTCGGTGAGCCATTCCAGTCATTCCCTGGCAGCGCGATCGACAAGATCATGGCGCGACATCCATTTCTTGATCGTGATTCGATCGTGCTCCCGGCCGATTTTATCACCATGGACACCGGGACGGGGCTTGTGCACATCGCGCCCGGTCACGGAGAAGATGATTATTGGTTAGGCAAACAAAACGGATTGTCGATCTTGTCACCGGTCGATGATCATGGCCGCTTCACTGAGGAAGCCGGTTTGCCAAACTTGACCGGCAAATATGTCTTCGACGCCAACGTCGACATTGTCAATTTGCTGCGCGAGCGTGGCATGCTGCTCGGCGAGCAAAATTTTCATCACTCCTATCCATATTGTTGGCGCTCGAAAACGCCGATTATCTTCCGCAATGTCGAACAATTCTTCATTCGCATCGACGAACTGCGCAGCAAAGCGCTCCATGCCATCAAGACGGTGAAGTGGATTCCGTCGTGGGGAGAAAATCGCATCAGTGGAACTGTCGAATCGCGTCCCGACTGGGTGATTTCGCGTCAGCGCAGCTGGGGCGTGCCGCTCCCGGTCTTTTATTCAAAGGATGGCAAAGCGATTCTCGACGCAAAAATTATCCGCAAGCTCGCTGATCTGGTCGCGCAGCGCGGCTCTAACATTTGGTTTGAGTTGAACGATGTCGATCTTGCCAGCGCGCTCGGTTTGCCGGAAGGCACAACGCATCGCAACGATACGATCGACGTTTGGATCGACAGCGGCGTCTCACACAAAGCCGTTTGCGCACTGCATCCTGAGCTGCGCGATCCGGCCGACATGTATCTCGAAGCGACTGATCAGCATCGCGGCTGGTTTCAATCCTCGCTTATGACCAGCGTCGCGCTTAATGATCGCGCGCCGTACAAGACATGCGTGACACACGGGTTCGTTGTCGATCTTGATGGGAAAAAGATTTCGAAATCGGGGACGTATGACAAGCCGACCGACGCCGGCCATTTCGTCGGCCGTCATGGCGCGGATCTCGTTCGGCTTTGGGCAAGCAGCATCGACTACACAGACGACGTGCCGTTTTCCGAAGAAATGTTCAGCCGCCTCGGCGACGCCTATCGAAGAATTCGGAACACGTTGCGGATTTTGTTGGGGAATCTTTTTGATTATCCTGCGGCGCTCTATGAGCGCCGAAACGAAAGCTCGGAAGATCGGCGGTCACAGACCGCCGCTACAGAGCCAACGCTGATCGATCGCTGGATCCTGGAGCGACTCGATCACGTGATCGCAGATTGTCGAGCTGCTTACGAAGCGTTCGAGTTTCACAAAGTCTATCATACGCTCAATCAGTTTTGCGCGGTAGACCTGAGCAGCCTTTACGTCGACATCACCAAAGACCGGATGTATTGCGACGCACCGAATTCGCCACGCCGCCGCGCGACGCAGATCGCAATGCACAAAATCTTCGACGCACTCTGCCGGTTGCTCGCACCGATTCTCGCATTCACCGCCGAGGAAGCGTGGCGGCATTCGGGTGTGGGCGGTTCGATTCATCTGCAGGAGTTTCCTCCGGCGGAAGATCGACCTGATAAGGCGAGCGCGCAGGTGGCGGAGCTATTAAAATTGCGCGGCGTGATCGGTCAGGCGATTGAGCGCGCGCGCCAGGAAAAGCTGATTGGAAACGCTCTCGAAGCCGCGGTTGTCTTGCATTCAGATTCCGATGCCACGGCGAAGATCGACAAGGAGGAGCTCGAAGAATTTTTTATTGTGAGCGATTTGACGATTCACCAGGCAAAAGAAGCGAGCGCCTCCGTCGTCAAAACACCGTATCAAAAATGCGCGCGTTGCTGGCGTCATCGACCCAGCGTTGGCAAAAGCAAGGCGCATCCCGATTTGTGCGACCGATGCGAGAGTGTGGCGGAGGCGAATAAGGGCCGTGTCACACACGAGATTACGGAGTGACGCAGGGTCAGTTGGTTCCTGTCATGTCGAGCGGAGTCGAGACATCTCTAATTATTCTAACGCGCGCCATCAAGTTAGCAGTGAGAGATTCCTCGACTCCGCTCCGCTGCGCTCGGAATGACAAAACGTCGATATGAAATTGATTTTCTTCCTCTCGCTACCGCTGTACGCGCTCGATCAATGGACGAAACAGTTGGTCCTGCGGTCTATTAGTCCCGAGGAGCCGCTTATCGTGATATCGGGTTTCTTCCACCTGGTAAATGTCACGAACACCGGCGCGGCGTTTGGTTCATTCAGGAATAACAACACTTTCTTCATCGTAATTTCATCTATCGCGCTTCTCATTGTTGTCGTGTTCCTCCTCCGGCGGCGGTCACGCGATGTTTGGCGTGATGTGTCTCTTGCGCTCCTGCTCGCTGGCATCCTAGGAAATCTTACTGATCGCCTTCTTTACGGGCACGTGATCGATTTCCTTCTTTTCGATCTGCACATTCCTTACGCGCACCCCTGGCCCGCGTTTAATGTTGCCGATTCCTGCATCTCCATTGCCGTCGTTTTGTTTATTATTCAATCGATTTGGCAAGGTAAGAGCTCGCCTAAAGGTGGGCGCGATTGACCGCAATCGCCTGCGCTCGCAAGATAGATTGCGGTTCGGTGAAACCAGCCCCATAAAATGAAAGCTACCTCGCCGATGGAAAAGACGGCGCGCGAAATTGTGGCGCGTTTGCGCGAGAACGGCCACATCGCGTACTTTGCTGGCGGTTGCGTGCGCGATATTGTCCGCGGCGAGACGCCGAAAGATTTCGACGTCGCCACGGATGCCAAACCGGAAACTGTGCAAAAGCTTTTTCCGCGCACCTACGCGGTCGGCGCCCATTTCGGCGTGATCCTCGTGGTGGAAAACGGCTTCCAATTCGAGGTGGCGACCTTTCGTTCCGATGACGCATATGTCGATGGGAGGCACCCCAGCGCGGTCCATTTTTCATCGCCAGAGGAAGACGCGAAACGCCGCGATTTCACGATTAATGGAATGTTTTATGACCCGCTCGCGGAGAAGGTATTCGATTTCGTCGGCGGCCGCGCCGACATCGAGGCGAAATTGGTGCGCGCGATTGGCGATCCAGCGCAGCGTTTCGAGGAAGATCGGTTGCGAATGCTTCGCGCGGTGCGCTTCGCCACAGTGCTTGATTACAAGATCGACAAAGAAACGTGGGACGCACTCGTGGCGAATGCGGCGTCGATCAATCAGATTAGCGCGGAACGAATTCGTGAAGAGCTGGTGCGCATTTTCCTTTCACCGAAAAGAACACGCGGCTGGGATTTGCTCGATTCAAGCAGGCTAATGCGTGCCATTCTGCCTGAGATCAACGCGATGAAGGGCTGTAAGCAGCCAGAGCAATTTCACCCCGAAGGTGACGTTTTTCAGCACACGCGATTGATGCTGCAATTCCTTCCGGAAAAAGTTTCTGTGCCGCTCGTTTTCTCCGTATTGCTTCACGATGTCGCGAAACCCCGCACCGCAACCGTCGATGAGACGGGGCGAATTCGTTTTAACGCGCACGATCGTATTGGTGCGGTAATGACCGAAGAAATCATGCGACGTCTGCGATTTGCCGGGGCTGAGATCGACGCAACGGTCGAGATGGTGCGGCAGCACATGGTTTTCAAGGACGTACCCAAAATGCGGGTCGCGAAATTGAAGCGGTTCATGGCGCGACCGACCTTCGACGAGGAGCTCGAGCTGCATCGAGTCGATTGTGAGGGTAGCCATCGCATGCTCGATAACTACGAGTTCCTCCTCCGGAAACGTGAAGAATTCGCAAGCGAGCCGATCATTCCGCCGCCGCTGGTGCGCGGGGACGATCTGATTGCGCTGGGTTTGAAGCCGGGCCCAAAGTTTGGCGGAATTCTCGAAGCGGTGGAGACGCGACAGCTCGAAGGAACGTTACGGACGCGCGAAGAAGCATTGGATTGGGTGAAACGCGAGTACTCGTTAAGTAAGAACGACTGAAGACAACATCGAACACCGAATGAGAATCTTGATGATCAGTGCGGAAGGGCCGCCGTTGCAACGAACGGGCGCGCTGGTCGATGTGATGGAGGCGTTGCCGCACGAGCTGCGCGCGCGTGGCCACGAGGTAAGCGTGGCGCTGCCATTTTATCGTGAAATTCGAGAGAACCCGGGATTCAAAGAAGAGGACACGGGAGTGACGGTCGATGTACGAGTGGGCCAGAAAACTTACATCGCTGAATATCTTGAGGGCCGGAGTGCAGGCGGGGTGCAGCTGTTTCTGATTCGCTGCGACGAGTTCTTTGATCGCTCGGGAATTTACGGCGAGCACGGCGAGTCCTACGAAGACAACGCAGCGCGATTCATTTTCTTTTGCAAAGCAGCGTTGGAACTCGCACGGCGATTAACGCCATCATTGCAAATTTTGCACGTTCACGATTGGCCGGCCGCGCTCGTGCCGGTCTTTGTGCGCGCGCACCATTTGCCGTTTGCGACGATGTTGACTATCCACCACGTCGCTGAGCAAGGCAGTTTCTGGGGACTGGACTTCGCCCTCACGAATCTGCACGAACGATTTTTCACTCTGCGGGGCGTCGAATTTTTTGGGCGTATAAATTTTCTCAAAGGTGGAATTCTCTATGCCGACAGAATCACAACGGTAAGCGAACGCTACCTGCGCGAAATGCAGACACCGACCAGCGGGTGCGGTCTTGACGTGGTGCTACGCGAAAATGCGCATCTCCTGATGGGGATTTTGCATGGCGCGGATTACACACGCTGGGATCCGGCATCCGATCGTCTCCTACCGGCCCATTACGATGCGAGCACGCTTCGGGGAAAACAGGTTTGTCGTGACGCCTTATTGACACAAATGAATCTCGCGCCCGAACCGCGCGGTCCGGTCTTCGGGATGGTCACACGCGTGGTTGAGGAGAAAGGCTTCGAGATTCTTATGCCGCTGCTTGATCGACTTCTTTGGGATGATGTTCGCCTGATCATTCTCGGTGAAGGCGACCCGGCCTATGAAACTGCCCTCGCCGTCGCAGCGCGAAAGTTCCCAACCAAGTTTGCGTATCAAAAGGATTACGATGAGAAACTAGCGCATTTGATTGAAGCGGGCATGGATATCACTCTTATCCCATCGCGCTTCGAACCGGCCGGTTTGAGCGCGATGTATAGCCTGAAATATGGTGCTCTCCCGGTTGCGCGGGCAACCGGCGGCATCCAAGAGATTATTGAGGATTACGATCCTGCGGCTGACAGCGGTTACGGTTTCCTTTGTTACGAGTACTCAACCGAAGCCTTCTGGGATGCGATCAAACGAGCGCGGGGAATTTTCCGTGATCGGGAGGTGTGGATCGCGCTGATGGAACGGGCGATGGCGCGCAATTTTTCCTGGGATGCGTCGGCGCAGCGCTACGAGGAGCTTTATAGAGAACTTGTCGGTGCCGACAAGGAAGTTGCGGCCTGACGCTCTCTAAGCGAGTGCGCGTCTAGGCGGATCTGGCGCTAGCTCGCAGGATCTATTGAATCTACGGTTTCGCCGCACTCATGACATTGAGCGCGCCACCGCCGTTACAGCTACGGCGTGCAAAGGGCGGCTCGAGCGATTGAAGTTATCGGCGAGAGGCGTCCACAGGTTTCCGCGAATAAATCAAGCGCGGCATCGTCAAACTCTGCCACCCAAGTCAGCATTAAAAAGCCGGAAACAATGCGATCCGAGATTGCCCTCGTCCCCAGTTCGACAAGTTCTTGCAATCTCGAGAGCTTTCCTATCTGCTCGGCGTTTCCTACTCGCGCGGCGCGCCCGGCGGTCGCGCCCTACCATCATGACGTTATGACTCGTTCGTGGTTGCTGGTGAGGCCCTTGCTCGCCGGATTAGTCCTGACCCTGCTGCAGCTCGCGATGGCCGTGGGTCTGCTCGCGCCGGACGGGCCGGCTTCGTATCGCTATTCCACCCTTATCCAGCACGATAGCTATTGGTTCATGAACATCGTCGACCACGGCTACCAAACGATCGTTCCGCCTATCGATCACAAGGTGATGGAAGTGTCCAATGTTGCTTTCTTCCCCGCGTACCCTGCAATTGCCGCCCTGCTTCGCTACGGACTTAACATCGACACTAGCAACGCCCTGCTAATCACCGCCCAGCTCGCTGCCTGGGGTTTCTGGACTTACTTCTTTCTCTTGTGCGATCGCTGGAGTCTTTCGCCTGCGCTCCAATTTTGCGGCGCACTGTTGATTGTCGCCCATCCAGCCGCCTTTTTTCTGATTGCCGGCTATTCGGAATCGCTTTTTCTCATGGCCTTGTTGGGCTTCATCTATTGGAGCAGCACGGATGGCCGTGCCGCGAGAGTCTGGGCAGCGTTGCACGGTATCGTGATGTCCGCGACGCGGATCGTTGGAATCGTCTGTGCAGGTTTTCCGGTGGTGCGATCGGTTCTCCGGAAGGGATGGAACGGTTTGGGCGAGCCCTTGGCGTGGTTTCGTAAACACGCCTCGGCGATCGGCGTGATGTTTGCGGCAACATTGGGCGCGCTTTGGTTCTTCATCTATTGCCAACTGCGCTGGGGTCACTGGGATATTTATATGCTCACGCAAGCGGCCGGTTGGGGGATCATTCCCGATTACTTGGCAGTGTTTAAACCCTCGAGTTATCGCTGGCTCGTCCCGGCTCTCAATAATCCGACAGAAGCGAGCCAGATGTCGATGACTTTGGGCGCATTGCTCTTTGTCGCTATCGTGCTTTGTGAAATGCTCCCAGCGGTTCGCCGGCGGACCGGCCGGGCGATGCGCGCTGGAATCTATTTCTGCGCTGCCGTAATCTATTACGTTTCGGTCAGCGGAGTAGCGTGCGTGGATATGGAGAGCATGCTCCGTTACGAATTTTGCGTGCATGCGCTAATCGTGCTGGCGCTTTTGAATTTTCTAGGTCAAGTTCGCATGCGGCCGGTGTTCGTTCGGGCATTTGGAATGGCGGCGGTGGCGCTACTCAGCGCTGCTGGGTTAAGCGTGCAGGGCTGGTACGTCTGGAACTTCACGCGGGGCAATTGGGTTGCCTAGAGAAGCATGAAGACAAAAGTTGCCATCATCGGTGCCGGACCAGCGGGGTTAACCGCTGCTTACCGTCTTTCGAAGGAGGAAGTCGACGTCACCATCCTGGAAGCCGATCCTGTTTACGTGGGCGGTATTTCGCGCACTGCCACCTACAAAGGTTTTCACTTCGATATCGGCGGACACCGTTTCTTTTCCAAATCCAAAGCAATCGAAGATTTGTGGACCGAGATTCTGCCCAACGACATGCTGGTTCGCCCGCGTTCGTCGCGGATTTTTTACGGTGGCAAGTTTTTCTCCTACCCGCTCAAACCGTTCGAAGCTCTGTTAAAGCTTGGCATCTTTAAATCGGTTCTCTGCGTCTTTTCCTGGCTGAAAGCGCGGTTATTCCCGGTGCGCAATCCCCGTAATTTTGAAGAGTGGGTCAGCAATCAGTTCGGCAAACGGCTCTTCAACACATTCTTCAAAAGCTACACCGAGAAAGTCTGGGGGATGAGCTGCAGAGAAATTTCCGCGGACTGGGCTGCGCAACGCATCAAAGGCCTTTCGCTTGGCAGCGCGATCAAGAACGCACTTTTGCCGCAGCGATACAATGGCGATCGAACAAAAGTGATCAAGACGCTCATAAACTCATTCCGTTATCCGCGCAGAGGCCCGGGCATGATGTGGGAAGCCTGTGCTGAACAGACAAAAGCGATGGGCGGCAAAATCGAAATGGGCTGCAAAGTCAGTCGCTGTTTTTACGACGAAGCTTCCGGAAGTTGGACGGTCGAATATAAAGATCAACAAGGTGTTTTGCACGCAATCGAGGCCGAGCACGTGATCTCATCTGCCCCAATGCGAGAACTAGTATGCGGATTATCGCCGGCGATCTCTGAGCGTACAAGACATGCAGCGGAAATTCTGAAGTATCGCGACTTCCTCACGGTCATGCTCATCCTGAAAGATCGACAGATGTTTGATGACAATTGGATCTATATTCATGATCCAAGCGTCAAGGTCGGTCGTGTCCAAAATTTCCGCTCATGGTCGCCGGAGATGGTGCCCGATCCCGATAAGGTCTGCTATGGCCTCGAGTATTTTTGCTTTGAGCACGACGGGCTTTGGGAATCGAAAGATGAAGCTTTGATCGAACTCGCCAAGCGCGAACTAATTCAGATCGGATTGGCCAAAGAGGGCGACCTGGTTGACGGCTGCGTTGTGCGCCAGAAGAAAGCGTATCCGGTTTACGACGATGATTACGCGCGCAATGTTGCCATCATTCGCCAAGAGCTGGATGACCGTTATCCGAATCTGCATCTCGTCGGGCGCAACGGCATGCATAAGTATAACAATCAGGATCACGCCATGATGACCGCGATGCTCTGTGTCGAAAATATTTTGGCCGACACGAAGCTTTACGATCTCTGGCAGGTGAACGGAGACGCCGAATATCACGAGGCCGGTCCTGCGGCGACTGAGGAAGCAATCGGCACAGGGCTGAGGCTGGTCCCGACCCGAGTCGTCGCTGCTCCCGAGCTCGCGCCCGAAGGGTAATTATCCTTCGCTGAATTCTTCTACTGGCGGACAGGAGCAGAATAAATTTCTGTCCCCATAGACATTGTCGATTCGCGCGACGGCCGGCCAGAATTTGTATTCGCGCGTCCAAGGCGCGGGAAAAGCCGCTTGTTCGCGTGAGTAAGGCCGGTCCCACTTTTCGGAAGCAATTTGCCCCGCAGTGTGCGGCGCGTTTTTCAGGAGATTGTTTTCCCGATCCATCTTTCCGTGCGCGACCGCTTCGATCTCTGCGTGGATCGAGATCATCGCTTCGCAAAAACGGTCCAGCTCGTGCTTTGGTTCGCTCTCCGTTGGTTCGACCATCATTGTGCCGGCGACGGGCCAGGAAATTGTCGGCGCGTGAAACCCGTAGTCCATCAACCGTTTCGCGACATCTTCCACTTCGATTCCCGTGCTCTTCCACTGTCGAAAGTCCAGAATGCATTCGTGCGCGACAAGGCCGCGCTCGCCTTTGAAAAGCACCGGGAAATAGCTATCGAGTCGTTTCGCAATGTAGTTCGCATTCAAGATTGCAATCTTCGTTGCGTCCGTTAATCCGCGTACGCCCATCATTCGTATATACATCCAGGAGATGGTGAGAATGCTCGCGCTGCCAAGCGGTGCGGCAGATACATTCCCCCCTGCGCCACCGCCGTGTCGATAATCTGACCCAGCAGCTCCAGTGGATGGCCGCTTTCCTTCCCCCCATTCGCCGAACACGATACAGCCGGTTTCGGAATCGAGGATGGCTTGTCGTGGAAGGAACGGCGCCAGATGTTGCGCGACACCGATTGGTCCCACGCCAGGCCCGCCGCCGCCATGCGGGATGCAAAAAGTCTTGTGCAAATTCAGATGGCAAACGTCCGCGCCATAATCACCAGGGCGGCAAAGACCGACTTGGGCATTCATGTTTGCGCCGTCCATGTAGACCTGACCGCCGTGCGCGTGCATGATTTCACAGATTTCGCGAATTGTGGTTTCGAAAACGCCATGCGTTGAGGGATATGTCACCATCAACGCAGCGAGATCGCGCGCATGCTCGTCCGCTTTGGCACGTAGATCGGCAAGATCGATGTCTCCATCCTTCAAACAGGCAACCGGGACAACCTTGAATCCAGCCATGACGGCACTGGCAGGATTTGTCCCGTGCGCGGAAGTCGGGATGAGGCAGACGTTACGATGGGCTTGTCCGCGCGATCCATGATATTCTCGGATCGCCAGCAAGCCGGCATATTCTCCTTGTGACCCGGCGTTCGGCTGCAATGAAACCGCGGCGAACCCGGTGATTTCAGCGAGCCATTCTTCGAGCTGCCTGCAGATATCCGCGTACCCCGCGGTCTGTTCCGTGGGCGCGAACGGATGCAGCCTCGAAATTTCCGGCCACGAAATCGGAAACATCTCCGCCGTGGCATTTAATTTCATCGTGCACGAGCCGAGCGGAATCATGGAAGTGGTCAGCGAAAGATCGCGCGATTCGAGTCTTTTTAGATAACGCAACATTTCCGTCTCGGTTTCGTGCGTGTTGAAGACAGGATGGGTAAGAAACTCCGAAGTGCGGATTGCGAACTGCGGAATGTGGAGCGGCGGCTGACCAAGATCGTCATCCGTAAAATCGCGGACGGGCGTGCCTCGAAAGATCGACATCAACAACTCGATGTCGCCGGATGTTGTGGTTTCATCAAATGAAACCCCAACGGCGCGTGCGCCGAGTGCGCGCAAGTTGCAGCCCGCTTTTTGCGCGTGATCGATCAGCGTGCTGCTCGATTCGACCTCCACGCGAATCGTGTCGAAGAAGTTCTCGTGCGTGATTGTGAAGCCGAGAGAGCGCAGGCCGTCCGCAAACTGGCTCGTTAGGCGATGAATGCGTCCCGCGATTGCGCGCAAGCCACGCGGGCCATGATAGACCGCGTACATCGAGGCAATAACGGCGAGGAGAACTTGCGCCGTGCAGATGTTACTCGTGGCTTTATCGCGGCGGATGTGCTGCTCACGCGTTTGCAGTGCGAGGCGATAAGCTGGGCGGCCTTCGGCATCGTGCGAAACCCCGACCAGACGTCCGGGCATGTGACGCTTGTATTGGTCACAGGTCGCAAAGTAGGCCGCATGCGGCCCACCGAATCCGAGTGAAACGCCGAAACGTTGCGTGTTGCCCACCGCGACATCGGCGCTGAATTCTCTCGGTGGTTTCAAGAGCGTCAGTGCAAGAATATCCGCAGCGACAACGACCAACGCGCCAACATCGTGCGCTTGCCTAACGAATTCGCTGTAATCATAGATCGCGCCGTCCGTGGAGGGATACTGGACAAGAGCGCCAAAAACAGCGTCCTTGAATTTGAAGCTCGCGAAATCGCCGACGACGAGTTCGATACCGAGCGGTTTCGCGCGGGTGCGCACGACTGCAATAGTTTGCGGGTGACAATTGTCTGCAACGAAGAAAATTTTCCGGCTCGGAACAGCGGCGTGACAAAGCGCCATCGCCTCGGCGGCGGCGGTTGCTTCATCGAGCATTGACGCATTGGCGATGTCGAGCCCGGTCAAATCGGTCACCATGGTTTGGAAATTTAACAAGGCTTCCAGGCGCCCCTGCGCCAGCTCGGCTTGGTAGGGAGTGTAAGCGGTGTACCAGCCCGGGTTTTCGAGAATGTTTCGCTGGATGACCGGTGGCGTGATGCAATCGTAATAACCTGTGCCAATGAATGAGCGCGCGACTTTGTTTTTCTTTGCGATTGCGCGCAGTTCGGCCAACGCTTCGCTTTCCGATTTTGCTTCCGGCAAATTTAGTTGTCGATCGAGGCGAATATTTTTTGGAATCGCCGAATCGATAACGGCATCGAGATTTTCGAAACCAAGTTCGCGCAACATCGCGCGAACTTCGTCTTCGTCCGGGCCGATGTGACGTCGCGCAAATGAATCGAAATCAGTCGTTCGTTCGCGCAATTTCATTTGAAGAGACTACGAAAGGCGAATCGCGCTTCAAGTCCTGTAGCGGCGCTCTATGAGCGCGGGAAGAATTAATGCGACGGTCACAGACCGCCGCTACAGAAGATCATTTGGAGTCGTGCGTCTCGACACCGTGACTTTTCAACTGCGCGCGAAGCTGAGCGAGATGCTGGTGATTTCGCGTCTCGACCGTGCAGAGGACGTTAACGGCCGAAACGTCGGAACTGGCGAACGCGCGATCGTGCACGACCTGTTTGATGCTTGCACCAGTCGACGCGATTTGCCCCGCGAGATCGGCAAGGCCACCAGGCCGATCACTGATTACAGCCGTGAATCGGCAAAGCCTGCCATCGGCGACCAGACCGCGTTCGATCACGCGACTGAGCACGTTGGGATCGATGTTGCCGCCGCAGAGTAAAAGGACCACTCGCTTGCCGTCGAGCTCGTTTAATTTTCCGGACATACATGCGGCGAGCGCAGTTGCGGCCGCGCCTTCGACGACGCTCTTCTCCAACTCGACCAATCGCAGGATCGCGAGCGCAATCTGTTCCTCGGTCACAGTGACGGCAAGATCGACAAGCGATCGCGCGATCTGAAACGCATTTGTTCCAACCTGGGGAATGGCCAGCCCGTCGGCTAGTGTCGGATACATCGCGACCTTCGTCGGTTTCCCCGCTTCAAGCGCTGCTGAAAAGCTCGCGACGTTCTCTGCTTCGACGGCGACAATCTTCGCTTGCGGCCGTAAGGTTTTGACGGCCAGAGAAACACCCGCGAGCAAACCGGCGCCGCCCACGGGAACAATCACCGCATCAAGATCCGGGGTTTGCTCGACGATTTCGAGCCCCATCGTTCCCTGGCCGGCAATGATGGCCGGATCATCGTAGCCGTCGACGTAAGCGAGGCCCTTTTCTTTCGCGATCAAGTGTGCGTGCGCTTTAGCTTCGCCGAAATCTCTCCCGTGAAGAACAACCGTCGCAGCGAGTTTCTGGCAATTGTTTACTTTAACGAGAGGGGCAAATTTCGGCATCACCACCGTCGCGGGAATACCGAGCAACTTGCCCTGATAGGCAAGTGCTTGAGCGTGATTGCCAGCCGACGCTGCGATGACGCCGCGCGTTTGCTGTTCGGGCGACAGTTGTGCAAGCGCATTGCGCGCCCCGCGTTCCTTAAAACTTCCCGTGCGCTGCAAGTTGTCGAGCTTGCAGAAAATTTCCATACCCGCGACTTCGCTGAGAGGGATGGAAGGTCGGCATGGCGAATAGTAAACTGCGCCAGCAATGCGTTCGCGCGCTGCTTCAAGATCCTTAAATGTCACCACGCGCTGCAATCTTGGCGCAAGATCGAGAATCGACAACTCCGCGAGGCCGTCGTGGCGGTGAATTCTTGACACATCGATTGTGTGATCGATTGTGTGGAGGAATGCCTACGAATTTACAGATCGACGATCGCTTGCTGGCGAAAGCTCAAAAAGTTGGTGGGTTTCGTACCAAAAAGGACACGGTCAATCATGCACTGAGCGAGTTTGTTCGTCGTCGGCAGCAGAAGGATATTGCCGGCCTTTTTGGCACGATCGATTTCGCGCCGGATTTTGATCATAAAAAATTGCGGGCAAAGCGGTGAGAGTACTGCCTGACACGCCGATCTGGTCCGCTGCGCTCCGACGAACAAGAGGTGTAGCAAGTGGATACCGGGCAGAGATGGTCAAGCTGCTGAATCACGGGGTCATTGAAATCATTGGGCCGATTCGCCAGGAGTTGCTCTCAGGAATTCGCGAGCAGTCACAGTTCGAGCGAGTTCGAGAACATTTGAGAAGATTTCGCGATCTTCAGACCACGACTGATGACTACGAAGAAGCAGCTTCTTTTTACAATCGCTGTCGATCGAAGGGAATTCAGGGATCCGCGACAGATTTTTTGATATGCGCCGTGGCAACCCGAAATGAGCTGGCGATCTTTACGGATGATCGGGACTTCGTGAATTACAGCAAGGTGCTGCCGATCCGGCTGTACCCGCTTGAAAAAATCGGCTAACCAAGCTACTGGGGTCCCGATCGCAGGCGTTGATTTCAAAATGCGGTACGCCAACGAATTTGGCTGCATGGAAGAAGAGCCGCTCTGCCGGGTGATGGCAAAAGTGCATCTCGTTGCCTGAGAGCTCAGAGAGCTCGATCCCCCCGTCCTTAAATGTGACCACGAGTTTAGCTCTCGAGTGCGGCTTGAGCCGCTGCCAATCGCGCAATGGGAATCCGAAATGGGCTGCAGCTCACGTAATCTAAACCGAGCCGGTGACAGAATTTGACGCTCGTGGGTTCGCCGCCGTGTTCGCCGCAGATCCCCAGCTTGATGTCCGGCCGAGTCTTGCGTCCCAAGTCGCGCGTAATTTCCATCAAGCGCCCAACGCCTTTTTGATCGATCGACGCGAACGGATTCGTATCCACAATATCAAGTTCAGCGTAGACAGGGAGAAAACTGCCAGAATCGTCCCGGCTCATTCCGAGCGTCGTCTGTGTGAGATCGTTTGTGCCAAAGCTGAAGAATTCAGCGTCGCGCGCAATCTGGTCGGCAACGAGTGCGGCGCGCGGGATTTCAATCATTGTCCCGACGAGATAATTAAATTTCGTTTTCTTTTCCTTCGCCACTTCGTCGGCAACGCGCCGGACGATGTCGATTTGAAGCTTTAGCTCGCGCGGAAATCCCACCAACGGAATCATGATTTCCGGGCGAACCTTGGTCCCTTTCGCTTGCACATCCGCAGCGGCTTCAAAAATCGCGCGCGCCTGCATTTCGGAAATTTCAGGATAAACAATGCCGAGACGACAACCACGATGGCCGAGCATCGGATTGAATTCATGCAGCTCGTGCACGCGCCGCGCGATTTGTTCAACGGCTACACCGAGTTTGTTCGCCAGCTCGTTTTGTTGCGCGTGATCGCTTGGCAGGAATTCGTGCAGCGGAGGATCGAGAAAGCGGATCGTGGCGGGCAACCCTTTCAAGGCGGTAAAAATCCCGATGAAATCGCCACGCTGGTAGGGGAGTAACTTGGCCACCGCTCGCGCCCGCTCCTCTTTTGTGCCGGCAAGAATCATCTCGCGCATGGCGTCAATGCGATCGCCTTCGAAAAACATGTGTTCCGTGCGGCAGAGCCCAATTCCCTCCGCGCCGAATGCGACTGCGTTTGTCGCTTGCTCGGGCGTGTCGGCATTTGTGCGGATCCCGAGGGTGCGAAATTCATCCGCCCATTTCATCAATTTTGCGTACTCCTGATACGTGACGCTCTTTTTTGGGTCGAGAGAGCGATCGACGAGCACCTGAACAATCTCGGACGGTGCGGTTGTGACTTCGCCGGCAAAAACCTCGCCCGCGGTTCCATCAACCGAGATGTAGTCTCCCTGTTTTAGTGTCGTGCCGTTAGCGCTGAGTGTGCGCTTTTGGTAATCGATTTGAATCGCGGTCGCGCCGCACACGCACACTTTGCCCATTTGTCGCGCGACCAGGGCGGCATGCGAAGAAACTCCACCGCGCGAAGTGAGAATTCCCTCCGCCGCGATCATGCCGCGCAAGTCTTCCGGCGAAGTTTCAATTCGGGCGAGCACGACTTTGTCTCCTTTTTCCGAACGCGCCACCGCTTCTTCTGCGCTGAAAACGACGTGTCCTGACGCCGCGCCCGGCCCAGCGGCCAAACCGCTGCCGATCTTTTTTGCTTCGCGCGCTGATTGCCGATCGAAAATCGGCGCCAAAAGATGAGCGAGCGAATCCGCCGGGATGCGGCGCACGGCCTCTTTTTTGGTGATTAATTTTTCGTCGACCATATCGACCGCGATCCGAACGGCAGCATGTCCGGTGCGCTTACCGTTCCGCGTCTGCAAAATATAAAGATGGTTCCCCTCCACCGTGAACTCGAGGTCCTGCATGTCCTTGAAATGACGTTCAAGGATCGTGCGGACCTCCATCAGATCTTTGTGCGCCGCCGGCATTTCCTTCGCCAGATCGGCGATTGGGTGTGGCGTGCGTACGCCTGCGACCACGTCTTCGCCTTGCGCGTTGATCAGATATTCGCCGTAAAACACTTCTTCGCCGGTCGCAGGGTCGCGTGTGAATGCAACTCCGGTCGCGCTCGTTTTTCCCATGTTTCCAAACACCATTGTCTGGACGTTGACCGCCGTGCCCCAGTCATGCGGTATTCCATATTTCCGGCGATAAACGATGGCGCGATCGTTCATCCATGAGCCGAAAACCGCACTGATCGCACCCCAGAGCTGCACCCGCGGATCTTGCGGGAAGGATTTTCCAGTCCGCTCCTCGATCAATGCCTTGAAACGCTTCACCAGCTCCTTCAAATCCGCGGGGTTGAGTCTTACATCCGGGAAGTCATGCTTGCCATACCGTTCATCTTTTAAATGTTCGATTACGCTCTCGAACGGTTCGTGATCTTCGCCCGGACGTTTTTGGACGCCCATCACGACATCGCCGTACATCTGCAAGAACCGCCGATACGAATCCCAGGCGAAACGCGCGTTGTTTGTTTTTTTTGCAACAATCTCCACCGCTTCGTCGTTCATCCCGAGGTTTAGGATCGTGTCCATCATTCCAGGCATGGAATCGCGCGCGCCTGAGCGCACCGAAACAAGCAAAGGCCGGTCTCTGTCACCGAGTTTTTTTCCGGCCGACTTCTCAACCCTGGCCAGGGCAGCCGCCACCTGCGCTTCCAACTGCGGCGGGTAGGTGCGTTTGTGATCGTAAAAATAACTGCAGACTTCAGTCGTGATTGTAAATCCCGGCGGCACAGGCAGACCGATGCGCGTCATCTCGTGGAGGTTTGCGCCCTTCCCTCCAAGGAGCGCTTTCATGCTGCCCGACCCATCAGCGTGCCCGTCTCCGAAGTAGTAAACGTAGCGCGGCGCTTTCGCTTTCCTGCGCTTTGCAGAAATCGCTCGTGCCTTGGAGGTCGGTGTTATCTTCGAGCGCCGAATTCCTTTCCGACCGCTTGATTTTCGCTTTGTAGCCATGATTAAGAAGAGCAGGGGAACGGCAGTGGACGAACGCGCCAAAGTAGTTTCGGGCATCGCGGTGTCAACGTCGCGGTGGGAATAATAGAAAACCAAGGCATCCGCCAAAAACCGCCCGGGATTCGTTTGCCCGTCGATTTAAACCGGCGCGCTTCCGTTGTTCGTCAGAACTTCAGAAATTGCCGCGGTAAAATCATCCACGCCGGTGCTCGGCACGATGATGCTATTGCGGCGTCCATGAGCTTCCTCGATGATGCGCAAGAATTTCCCGCGCTCGTTCTCCCGGAGCTCTACGTAGAAATGCTTGCGCTCAATCTGCAGTTCTCTCGCCTCGATGATGTTATCCATTTTTCCTCGAGGCGCCGACTTTACCGCAGCGGATTTGCGGAATGGAAGAAAAATCGGCGGTTTTTTTGTGCAATTTTCTCAGCGGGCGCATGACGAGTCGCCCATTCGACTTCGCTCAGGGCAAGCTGTCTGTTCTCCCGAAGCAAAAAGCCGCCGAGGCGTGAAGCGTGACGGCTTTTTGGGACTGCGTCTGTTTACGTAGTCGGCTTATGGAGCGAACTGAACGTGTCCGGTGTCGGTACCCTTGCCCGCGGTGAGTGCGGTGCGGGGGTTGTAAAAGTCAACAGTTTAACGGACCTGACGATAATGAAGAGCAACATCGAAGCGTCAGAAGCGCAGATTTCCCGCTGTTACCTTCGCGAGCGATTGCCTTTGGGCTGCAGATAAAGAGTAGCAGCCCATTCGCCGATGCCGATTCCCGCTTGCAGTCCATCCTCGTTCGCCGACCGGAAATGAATACCACCATATAGCCGGCTCACTGCCGCTTCCTCCGCTGCATCGAGGCAGGTTGGAAAGCTGCGGTACACGCCAGGCAGAAAGTCTGAGCCGGTGGTGAAGGGCAGGTCGTCGGTACCGTAGAACAGTGCGAGCACGGTCGCGGCTGCGCCGCTGAACGTGCTGTGGCCGGAGACGTAATCAGGGAAGGCTGGTGTCACGATGAACGATGCCCAGTTCAGTTGGGGTTCGGCGAAGTTAATCACGGTCACCGGGCGCCAGAAGTGGAAGGTGTACTTGGCATCCCAGGCGCAAATGGCGGCGTCGGCCATGGCGATGTTCAATAAGGCAAACAGCCTTGCGTTTTCTTCGAGTGTGTTGCCTTGTGCGGCAGCGATAATCTGCGCAATACTGTTCCAGTGGCCTGGAGGCGTTTCGGTGCCGGCGCCGTCGGCCCAGAACAAGGCGATCTGGGTCTGCTCTTCTGTGCGCGTCGAGCCGACAGCCGCGCCGAGTTCTTTGACCTCGTTGTAATCCGCCGCGTACTGCTCACTATCGAGGGAGGGCGGGCCCGGCGGACGGAACTGCGAGCTGCTGCTCATTGCATGATTGGGGCGACAAACGCGCTTATACGATACCGTCGCGCAACATCGCGTATTTACCCGCGAGCAATTCTTGCGTGAGCCGATAACCTCGCTTATCGACATTGCGCTGCGTGCCGGCGAAATGATTGTCGATCCGCAACCGCGAGGATCGGCAGAAATAATCGGCAAGGGCGAGGATTTCATCGCTCGGCTTGCCCTGACTGAGCAACCATTGCGCATAAGAACAAGTCGCGCTGATGGCGAATAGCTCAGTCGCGATTCCGACAAAACGCGAGAGCAACAATTGTTCGCGGTCGAGTTTCGGACCGAACCGCGTCATCGCGTGAAACAAACCGCGCGCGAGTCGCTTGCTGGCGGTCGCAGCGTAATCGACGTGCTTCCGCAGGGTTTCATGCAATGCGCCGTCCATTTTTCCGGCGTTGCCGGGCCACCATTGTCGCGGATACCAACCGGCATAAAATTTTCCGGAACTGAAGACGGCTTTGAGACGTTCCGATTTCGGCAACTGCGTATTGAAAATTGCGCCGCCGACTTTCAAATGAGGATCGAGCGCTTCGCGAGCGATGAAGAGCCGCATGATTTCGCTCGAGCCTTCAAAGATCGTATTAACGCGACAATCGCGCAGGAATCTTTCCACGGCGATCGGCGCCTCACCCCGTCCGGCCAGCGATTGCGCCGTTTCATAGCCGCGACCGCCACGCACCTGCATCGCGTCGTCGGCAATCTTCCAGGTCATTTCCGTCGCCCACATTTTGCACATGGCTGTTTCAATGCGCAGATCGGACGCCTTCCGATCAAGTAGCGATGAACTGAGAAATGTCATTGCTTCCATCGCGAAAACGTTGCCCGCCATGTCTGCAATTTTCCCCGCGATCGCGGCGTGTTGACCGATCGGCACGCCCCACTGAACGCGTTCGCTCGCCCATTTGCGGGAAATTTCGAGCAGCCGTTTCGAAACGCCCACGCACGCCGCTGGAAGCGTGAGCCGTCCCGTGTTCAAGGTCGTGAGAGCGACTTTGAGTCCCTTGCCTTCGCCGCCGATGATGTTCTCACGCGGCACACGCACATCTTTGAAATTGACGACCGCGTTGTAGAGCGCGCGCAATCCCATGAAGCGGCAGCGGTAAGCAATCTTAAGCCCCGGTGTGTCGACGTCTACGATGAAAGCCGTAATTTGTTTGCGCTCCTTGCCACCGACCATCTTTGGCGGTGTGCGCGCCATCACCACCAGCACTCCCGCTTTCACGCCGTTGGTGCACCAAAGTTTCTCGCCGTTTAGAATGAACCCGGAGCCATCAGGAGTTGGCTCGGCGCACAGGCTCATCGTCGCCGGGTCGGAGCCGGCGTGCGATTCCGTCAAAGCAAACGCGGAAATCTCGCCGCCCGCGACGCGCGGCAAATATTTTTCCTTTTGCTCTTCTGTGCCGAACAAGAGCAGCGGTTGCGCGACTCCGATCGATTGATGCGCGGAGACGAGCGCGGCCACATTTCCATCCCAACTGCCGAGCAAAACTGCGCCGCGCCCATAATTATATTGCGATAAACCGAGACCGCCGTATTTCTTCGGCACCTTGATTCCAAACGCTCCGATCTCCGCGAGCCCCTTGAAATTTTCAGGTGGAATTTCCCCTGTGCGATCGATTTCGTCCGGATCGACATGATCGCGCAAATAGCTCTCCAGCCTGCGCAAAAAATCTTCGCCCGCCGCGCCGTCTTCGGCGCTCTGCGCCGGCCATGGGTAAATTCGGTCGAAATCGTAGCGACCGATGAAAAGATTGCTCGCAAAACTACCGCGATCATCCAGCGGGTCGCGTGACGCTTCGGCCAATTCAAGCGCCTCGCGTTTGCCTTTCGACATCTTCGAGGTGTCGATGACGGCGGACGGAGCGGTAGGCTTCGCGCTCGTTTCTTCAGCAATCTGTTTCTCGGGAGCTTCGAGAGGCGATTTCACAGTAGTAATCTGTCATTCCGAGCAGTGCCGAGGAATCTCTCAATATTCTCTGAGAAAAGTAAGAGATGTCTCGACTTCGCTCGACATGACAAGAATAGAGGTTCGAGCCCGGATTTCATTCCTGATAAAATTTCGTTCCATTCCGGGCGTGCGTTCTCAATATCTCGCAGGGCAAAAACTTTTCCTCGCTTTCCGCCAGCCGTTCCATTTCCTCGACGATCTTCTTGAGTCCGAAATGTTCCGCGAAACGCAATGGCCCGCCGCGGAACGGCGCGAAACCGATTCCCAAGATCATTCCGTAGTCCGCGTCCTCGGGCGAATCGACTACCTTCTCTTCCACACAACGCGCGGCTTCGTTGACCATCAGAAAGATTAGCCGCTGGGCCGGCTCGTCTTCGCTCAGCCTTAATCGCGGGTCGCGATGCCAGTCCGGCGGAATGATCGGCCCTTCAGCGCCTTCGGGGTCGCCATGCAATCCGCGCCGCCAATGCGTGAGCGAATCGTTATCCGTTTGCGTTTTGCCCTCGTATTTGTAAAAACCAGCGCCTGTTTTGCGCCCGAGCATCTGGCCGTCGCGCAACCAAAGCAGGACGGCGGGAACGTGATCGCGCCGCCCGTAGGTTTTCTCAAGTGTGTTGCCAATATCGACCGTGATATCGACGCCGATTTCATCGATGAGACGCAATGGACCCATCGGCATGCCCCATTGCACAAGCGCACTGTCGATTTTGTCTGCGTCCACGCCGCTTTCGAAAAGTTCAGCGGCATCGAGCAAATAAGGAAACAAAACGCGGTTGACGAGAAAACCCGGACTGTCGCGCACGAGCACGGGCAGCTTCCCGATTTGCCGCGCGAAGGCCAGCGTTCGCTCGCGGGTGTCGACTGAAGTTTGTTTTGCAACGACAACTTCGACCAACTTCATCCGGCTTACCGGATTGAAAAAATGAAGACCGATTACGTGTTCGGGTGAGACCGTCGCATCGGCGAGCTCGCCGATTGGCAGCGCAGACGTGTTTGTGGCGATGATCGTTTTTGGACCGGCTTGCATCGCCAGCTCGAGAAAGATCTCTTTTTTGACCTCGATCTTTTCCGAGGCGGCCTCGATGACAAATTGCACATCGCGCAATTCCATTGGTGCGGTGGAGGCCACGATCCGGGCGCGACCCTCCTTCGCTTTTTCCTCGCTCATCAAGCCCCGCTTCACAGCGTCAGCGTAAGTTCTCTCGATATTGGCCAGACCGCGGTCGATTTGCTCCCGGGCGATATCACGGAGAATCACAGTGACTCCATGAGAGCTGAGCCATTGCGCGATACTCGAACCCATTACGCCCGCGCCAATCACGGCAGCGTGGACAACCTTCTGCGCAGAAACTCGCGAAGGTCCTTTCTTGTATTTCTCAGCCAGGAAGAAATTGCGGATCAGGTTTTGAGTCGATTCCGTTTTGCCAAGATCGACGATCGCATCCAGCTCAAAAGCGAGCGATTGCTCGGTCGAAGCAAAAAGGCCTTTTTTTATGACTTCGAGAGCACGCGCGGGAGCTGGATTGTGATCGCCTGTGGCAGGAATTTCCTGGTCGATCTTCGGCGCGACCGAGACTTTGCGTTTTCCCTCACGCAACTTTTTCCGGGCTAAATCGACAAGTTGATCACGCGAGGTGATTTCGTCGACGAGTCCGATCTTCAACGCTTCTTGTGCGGGATAAAGTTTTCCCTTCGAAATCACTTCGGCAGCGCGTTCCGGACCGATCAACCGCGGCAAGCGCGTACAACCGCCCCACGCGGGAATTAGCCCGAGCGTCGTTTCAGGCAGTCCGATCCGCGTCGCTGGATCATCCGTCGCGACGCGATAATCGCAAGCCAGCGTGACTTCATAGCCTCCGCCAGCGCACGCCCCATGGATTGCGGCAACGGTCGGAATTTTCAACGTGGCGATTCGATTTAAAATGCGCTGCCCTTCGGCAATAAAAACGCGCATATCGCCGGCTTGCGCTTGTTGCAAAAGCGTCTTCAAATCCGCGCCGGCGATGAAGATGGATTTTTTCGCCGATGTGATGACTAACCCACGCAACGAAGCGTCATTCTCAACGAAATCGATCTGCTCATTCAACTCATCGAGAGTGGCGCCGTCGAAGATGTTCGCTCCCGATTCGGGGCGATCGAACGTAAGCAGGCAAACGTGATCGTCGCCGATCTCACGCCGAATCAAAGGACCGGTTAAAGTCGCGGGCATGCCAATCATATTGACCGCTTTCGCTCAAATTCCAAGCGGAGCCCCAGCCCCGTCGCAGAATCGTACTAAAGAAATTCCGCGACTTCTCGGGAATGACAAGGCTTGATTGCGCTGTGCGAGTCGCGGTGTTAAAACTCGGCGGCGTCCCGCGCGCGAAGACTTGCTTATGGTTGGCAAAATTTTAGAACCAGAAATCAGAAGCCTGATCGACGCCCGTAATTTCGGTGCGCTGCGTGAAGTGTTTCGGGAATGGCCACCGGCCGATGTCGCGGAAGTGATCCTCGATCTGCCGGAAGACGAACAGGTGATCATCTTTCGCGTCCTGCCGCATGCGCTCGCGGCGGATGTTTTTGAATATCTCGATTTCGATGCGCAGCAGAAACTGCTGCGTGCCATGGCACACGAGCAGGTTGTAGCCATTCTGAACGAGATGTCGCCGGACGATCGCACGGCGCTTCTCGAAGAATTGCCGAGCGCGGCGGCGCGGCAGTTGATTAAGCTGCTGACGCCAGAAGAGCGACATGTCGCACAATCGTTGCTCGGATATCCGGAGGGCAGTGTGGGCCGTTTGATGACCCCGGACTTCATCGCTGTGCCCGAAGATTGGACGGTCCAACAAGTTCTCGATTACGTGCGCGAACATGGTCAGGACAGCGAGACGCTCAACGTGATTTATGTCGTCGCCGAGCGCGACAAATTGATCGACGACATCCGCATGCGCGAGTTTCTGCTCAGACCACTCACAGCAAAAGTAAGCGACTTTCGGGACCAAACATTTGTCGCATTAAGTGTGAACGACTCGCAACAGGACGCGCTGAACATCTTCCGGAAATACGACCGCACGGCATTGCCCGTAGTTGATTCGAACGGCATTCTCGTGGGCATCGTCACCATCGACGACATGCTCGATGTCGCTGAAAAGGAAGCAACCGAGGACATCCAAAAGTTCGGGGGCGTGGAGGCACTGGAAGAGCCATATATGCGCATTCCGCTCTGGCGAATGGTGCGCAAGCGCGCCGGCTGGCTCGTAATTTTGTTCCTGGGAGAAATGTTAACCGCAACTGCAATGGCAAATTATCAGGAAGAACTGGCAAAAGCGCTTGTCCTCGCGCTGTTCCTGCCGCTGATCATTTCCAGCGGTGGTAACTCTGGATCGCAAGCTTCGACGTTGATGATTCGCGCGATGGCGCTGGGCGAGGTGACTCTGCGCGATTGGTGGCGGGTGATGAGTCGCGAAGTCCAGGCTGGACTTTCATTGGGCGTGATTCTCGGAGTAATCGGTGTCGTGCGCGTAGGCGCATGGGCGATGGTCGGCGAACAATATTTCCATCGGCAACCGTATGGGCCGCATTGGCCCCTCGTTGCACTCACTGTCGGCCTGGCACTCGTCGGTGTCGTGCTTTGGGGAACACTTTCCGGATCCATGCTTCCCTTTATTCTGCGCAGAGTCGGAGCTGATCCTGCGGCATCTTCCGCCCCTTTTGTCGCCACCCTTGTGGATGTGACAGGCTTAATCATTTATTTCAGCATCGCCCTGCTAATCATGCGCGGCGCCATGTTGTAGCCGGGATCGGTGATTGCAATCTTGGCTCCAGTGAGAAATGGACTGGCCGGGGTCACCGACCCCGGCTACAAGAGAGACGAGTTATGTTGTCGATCCAAAAAATTCTGGGACACGACCAGAAGTTTTACGATCTACTGGAGGCAAGCGCGCAGCAGGCAGACGCGAGCGTGCATCATTTGATCGCGCTGCTGGAGCGGCTCGAGCGAAAAGATTCACCGCAGAGTCTGGAAGAATTCGTGCGTAGCCGACGCAAAGACAAGCAAATCACCCAGGAACTGACAGAGCAGCTTTGCAAAACCTTTCTGACCCCTTTGGAACGCGAAGACATTCAAGCGTTGGCGGCCGCACTTTATAAAATACCGAAGACGGTGGAAAAAATCGGCGAACGCGTTTTGATCTGTCCCGAGGATTTGCACGGCCGCGATTTTCGCAAGCAAGTCGAGCTTCTCGATCAAGCCGCCGAAACAGTGCTGGCTATGGTGAAACAATTGCGCAAAGGCACTGACACGGCGACGGCGCGCGAGATGAACGCCAAGCTCCAGTCGATTGAAGGCGATGCCGACAAACTTGAGCTCGATCTACTGCGCGACCTTTACCAGGGCGATTACAAAACGAAGCAGGTGATTTTTCTGCGCGATCTCTTCGAGTTGATCGAAAAGGTGATCGATCGCTGCCGGGACGCGGGAAATATCATCCTGCAAGTGGCGCTCAAGTATTCGTAGCCGGCTGCGGCTATGCTTACCTTTCTTTCCGTCGTCTTCGCGGCGGTCATTTTTGAATACAGCAACGGCTTTCATGACGCCGCGAATGCGATCGCGACCGTGGTCTCGACCAAAGTCCTTACGCCGCGTCAGGCGATTGCAATGGCCGCGTTTTTCAATCTCACTGGGGCGCTCCTCGGCGGCGCCGTTGCATCGACGATTGGCCAAGGGCTGGTGGACACAAACGTGGTCACAATGTCCACGGTGCTCTGCGCGGTCATCGCCGCGTTCGCTTGGAACATTGCAACGTGGTGGTTCGGCTTACCCTCAAGTTCGAGTCACGCGCTCATTGGTGGACTTTGCGGGGCGGCGCTGGCCACGGCGCGCGGCAATTGGTCGGTCATAAAATGGAACGCCGGTGTGTGGCCAAAAGTCATTGTGCCCATGATCACCTCGCCATTCGCAGGTTTCATTTTCGGGGCCCTGCTGATGTTTTTGCTTTTCGTCGCGTTGCATCGCTTTACGCCATATTTTGTGCAATCACTTTTTGGCAAACTGCAAATCTTCAGTGCGGCCTGGATGGCGCATAGCCACGGCAGCAATGACGCCCAGAAAACAATGGGCATCATTGCGCTCGCTCTTTTTACCGGCACAAAAGCGGGCAGCTTCGATCATCTGCCTGGGTGGTTAGGTTTTCTTAAAACGCCGACCTTCGCGTTGCCCGCCTGGGTCATAGGTCTCTGCGCCGCGACCATGGCGGTGGGCACGGCCGCGGGTGGTTGGCGCATCATTCGCACGCTTGGTCACAGCATGGTGAAATTGCAGCCGGTGCACGGATTTGCCGCGGAAACGAGTGCCGCGCTGATTATTCAGGGTGCCAGTTACTACGGCATTCCGCTTTCCACGACACACGTGATCTCCACTTCGATCATGGGCGTAGGCGCGGTGAAACGTTTCAGCGGCATGAAATGGACAGTCGTCGAGCGAATCATCTGGGCATGGCTTTTCACCCTGCCTGCAAGCGGCCTGATGGGTTACGCGCTCGCGCGCGCCGCGCTTGCGTTTTGATTTTCCTCTCCCTTGACTACAAATCATCCGGCGGTTCGATCCCGAATTTCTCGAACATTGTTCTCACCCGTTGCCTTTTCTCCGGCGTGTCCAATCTTGATTCTTCGGGATATTCCGCCCAAAACAGCACGTCACGATAATCGCGTTTTGCCGCAGCCACGTACTCGCGCACTTTCTCTTCGCTTCCAGCGCTGAGCTTCAGGATGTCGAGCTGCACCCGCTCGCGTTCTCGCTCGTACGATTGCACGCCATAGCTATCGAGTAACTCCAGCACGCGCGCCCAACTACTCCTTCGAAAAGTCGCTTGGACAGATGCAACAACCTCGTCGCTTGAGTGCACTGGCTAAGGAAACAAAGACCGTTTTCTAGTTTCTAATTTCGCCTTTTTACTTTCGGAGCATTAGCCATCGGCTGCACCGTCTTGTTAGAGGCCTGCGCGGCAATCACCGAATTTTTTCGCATGTAAAGTCCCAGATCCTCGCTCACGGATATAACGGTACCGCGATACCAACCGAAGCTTCGAAGGCTGTAACCGCGTTGAGGCGTGGTGGACGTAAATTTGCCAAACGGATCGCAAACATCGATCGCGTTGATCAAAGCCACCTGATTATCTCGACCACCTTTAAAGTCCCGCTTCCCTCGGTTGATGAAAACCTTGCCAGCTTTATCGACGAAACGTTGCTCGTAGGTATTATCTGCGTTGAGGATGAGCGTGTCCGTGCCGAATGAATACTTGACCTCATAGGTACCGAGCAACTCGGCCTTCGTGTAAGTGCGCGGGATCGGCAAGCATCCGTTGTTCGCAATGACCACCCAAGACAATAGCAGGGCTCCGACCTTGCGTGTGCTTAGTATCTAACGAGGTCTAAACCGAATTATTCAGTCTATCCAGTTTATAACAAACAGCCGCGCTACCTCTTAATCGCGACCCACTCGTTGCGAGCACGCGAATCGGCGACTGCCTGGACGACGCGCATGTAGCGAACGCCTTCTTCGAAATTCGGACGCGGTCGAATCCGGCCCTTCGATTTGACGGCGGCGAGAAAATCTTCTTCCACGCGCCATTCGCCTTCCAATTCCGGAGCAAGATCAACAATGTGCAGTCCGCGATCGCCGATTTTGGCCGCCTGCACCACATCTGAGCCGAAATCGTAGGTAAGAGTGCCGGCGCTGCCGTAAATTTCCAGGCAATCGCCCGGCGCCATTGCGTCGACGCCGCTAAATTCGAGCACGCCTTCGGCGCCATTCTCGAAGGCGCAAAGGACAGTCAATAAATCGGGAATGATCACTTCGTAACCCTGGCGCAACGGGTGCACGATTTTTCCGCGCGCAAAGACGCCGGTAATATCGCCAAGCCAACGCTGCAGGACCTCGACGTAAATTCCGAGGGTGAGAACATTCAGTCCACTCAGCTCGATCCTCTGCCGCCAATGCGCAGGCGCATTCGAATCCAAATAACTGCTCGTGAAACTTTGCAGTCGCGCGTGATGCGGTTTGCCGATGTAATTTTCTGCGAGAAGTTTTTTCACGAGCAAATCCGCGCGCATTCCCATCGGGGGCGGACAAAGCATTGTTACCAGTTCGGGATAACGTTTCGATGCCGCGAGCATTTCCTCGGCTTCGGCCAGGTCCATTGACATGCGGGCCTGACAAAAAACATGCTTGCCGGCCTCGAGCGCGGAGATCGTCACCGCAGAATGCATGTAGGGCGGCGTGCCGATCCAAATAACGTCCAAATCTGGAATGGCGAGCAGCTCGGCCCAATTTTGCATTGGCGTGGCGTGCGGAAGATTTTCGCGGCAAAAATTCTCGGAGCTCTCGTAGGTCGAATTTGACACCGCCACGATCTCGACTTCGGGATGGTTTTTGAGCGCCGGCAAATGTCGTGCGCGAACGATGCTGCCCGCTCCCACAATTCCGATCCGCAGTTTATGATTATTTTTTGGCGTCATGCTTGAAATGCAATTTCGATCTTGCGAAACAGGTCGCCCCTTACGCGAGATAAATTTGACCGCGGCGCGCATTCTCCGTTCAAGATTCACTTGACCGGCCCGCTTCTGAGCGCCAGCTTACGCGCCGTCTTTGAGGTTACATCATGTCAAAGGTTTGCAGCATCACAGGATCGAGAGCCACGCGCGGCAGCGTTATTCATCGGCGCGGTATGGCCAAGAAAAAGGGTGGCGTCGGCCGCCACGTGACAAAAAATGTATCGCGGATTTTCGGACCCAATTTGCACCACCAGCGCATTTGGGTGCCGGAACTGAAGAAGTTTGTGCGTATTCGCGTGACGGCGCGCGGTCTTAAGACGATCAACAAGAACGGCGCTTACGCGGCATTGAAGAAGGCCGGCGTTATCGCGAAGTAAATTGGCGCAGCATTCCGGCGGGATTGGACCAACTCGACTGGCGATGCAACTCACACTTCTCAAATCGAAAATTCATCGCGCCAGCGTCACCGGCGCGAGCGTGCATTACGAAGGCAGCCTTACGATTTCAGCCGATCTGGCAGAGCTGGTCGGCTTGCTTCCCTATGAGAAAATTCTTGTTGGCAATTTGAGCAATGGAGAGCGGTTCGAGACCTATGTGATCTACGGCGAAGCCCGACGGGGAATCATCGAGCTCAACGGCGCGACCGCGCATCTTGGAAAAATTGGCGACCGCATCACGATAATGAGTTTCGCGCGTTACACGCCCGAAGAAGCGGCCGTTCATCAGCCGCGCATTCTCGTTTTAAACGAAAAAAACGAGATCGTTCGCTACGAAGGCGGTGCTTCCGAGTCGACTAATTCGTCCGCCGCTTTTTCGCCACTGGGAGGTGTAGAGGCGCTCGCGCCAAGCGCCTGTTCTGTGGGGTCGGCGGTTGACACAACCGCCGCTACAACTTCCTGCGGCTTTGCTTTTCCTCGCAGCAAGTCGAGTGAGCCGTCGTTGAACTCGATCACATAAGCTTCGCCGATCAACCAACGCAGATCGGATGCGAGTGCCAGTTTGCGCTGTTCCGCGTCTTCGCCCGCACCATTAGTAATCAATTTTTCCGAAAGGTCTTTGCGATTGATTCCCGGTGTTGCGGTCAGTGCTTCGAGAATCGCGTTCACGGATGACGATACGCCGGCTTGTTCGTGGACAAACGCTCGCCCTCGGATTGGCGAGACGAACAACATACCGCGACGATCGCGCGGTTGAGCAGTCGATCGGGTACACGCCGGCTCGAGACTCCACCGATGGTTGTTTCCTCCACGTTGCGAAGCAACCCCGGCAGATGGTTCGTCCGGAAATGACGTTCTGCTTCCGTCGCGGACGCGAACGTTGAGGAAGCCTCGTCATGCAATGACGTAAAGGTCGTCACTGTTCGCGCCTGTTGCTTCCACTGCTCAATCAATGCCGGGTCGCTTACGATCTCGATTTGCCGCTGATAATCGGCAAAGCTCATCCGACGGCTAAAGCGCTGTTCGTAAAGGCTGCGCAGCTGCGGCTGATAATTATGATGATTGGTCGGGCCAAGGAGCGTCCCGCTCAGCCTGCATCGTGCGACGTTTGAAAAATTTCCTTTGATCGGGTCGGACTGGGTGACGTCGATCTTGTAAAAATCTTCCTGAGCCAGACGAAATGCGTTCCGCTCAAGGAACTCTCGATCCAAAGATATCGCGCCATTGTCGCCTAGCCGATAAAGCGGCGATTCCGCCTTGGCCGTTAAACGAACCTCGTAGCGTTCTGGTTTTTCCAGGAACAAACGCGCCAGGGCAAAAACGGAATAGGCGACGGAGCCCGACTTGATCTGCGCGACCACGTTATCAAACGCGAGGGAGTATGGCAGAAAACGGATCGTTATTTCTGGCGGCGGTCGCGTGATCGGAGCATGCGTACCTTGCGAATGTCGATCTTTAGCTTCATGCGGACGGTGATCGCGCTGGTCAGTTTTCTTTCGCAATCCGCGTGGCTGCTTTTTGTCTGCCATGGGTGTTAAATATTCACCGCGGCGAATCCTTCCGTTGGCGGGTTGGATGCTGGATGTTCGGCGTTCTCGTTTATCGCGCGGGGGACGCAGCCGGCCGCGTGTCTCCCGTCTCTCTTCTTCGCCCGCATAATGCTCATAGCTTCTTGCCGCGGCGGGTTCTTTCACCCATGCAGGCAGCAATTTGAGATCGAGCAAATCAATCGGCTCGGCGGTCGAAGTGTCCATCGTTTCCATCTACTCGAATGCGAGAGGAAGTAAACGCCAAGGTGAAGTGACGGCTGTCCGCAGCAGCAAATTACGGTTCTCCCCCTGCGCGCTGCATGCGCGCCTGAAATTGATTGACAAGCTCTCTAATTCATTTACTTGCCATCCTGTGCCCGGAATGCTTTAAGCTTTTCCACGCGCAACCAACACGAACGGAACAAATTTTATGGCGGAAAAACCAATCGAAGAGAAGGTTAAGGACATCATCGTCGAGCAACTGGGTGTGAACCCAGAGCAAGTCACACCAACGGCGTCTTTCATCGAAGATTTGGGTGCGGATTCGCTGGATATCGTCGAGCTGGTAATGGCGTTTGAAGAGGAATTTTCTGTCGAAGTACCGGATGAAGACGCCGAAAAGCTGCAAACGGTCGGCGACGTCATTAAATACATCGAAGACAAATCTTCCAAACAGTAGTTCAGCGCGGCAATCCGCCCGCGGTAGATTTCATAGGACGAAAAGCACGGCTTTGGCCGTGTTTTTTGCTTATGGGTTGCGAAGAGAGGCAAGAGGCTCAGACTAAAGTGCGATGAGTTTCTCGCTTTTTGAACGACCCCTATTTCAAGTAGGCGGCCACTACGTCACATTTCTCGGATTAATTGCGTTCGTCGCTCTTTTTGCGGCCGGGCTCATCATCGCCCGAATGCTGCAAAGCCAGTTCGTCCGCCGCTTCTTCAGCCGTTTCAAGATCGACACCAACTTCATCGCGATCGTCACGACGATTCTAAGTCTGGCCGCGCTCGTCTTTTTCACGATCAGCGCGATTAATGCCGCCGGCATTCCACTGGCTTGGACTGCGCCACTTCCAGCCGTCTCACTAAGTCTTCTTCAGATTTTTCTGCTTATTGCTCTGCTGGTTGCGGTTTTTTGGATCTCATCCAGAACGAAACGCTTTCTTTTTAATCGGTTTCTCGTCAATAGCGGACTGGATCGTGCGCTTCAGTACGCCATCGCCCAAATCATCAGCAACGTCGTGCTGGTAGTTGGCGTTTTGATTGTTCTGGAAAATACCGGGATTCATCTGGGCGCACTGGCTGTTTTTGCAGGCGCGGTCGGCGTCGGTGTCGGGTTCGGCCTGCAAAATATCGCCAGCAATTTCATTAGTGGTCTGGTGATTCTGGCCGAAAGACCAATCACCATCGGAGATCGCGTCGAAGTCGCGGGGATCACCGGTCAAGTGCAGCAAATTCGCGCCCGCAGCACAGTGATTCGGACCAACGACAACATCACCATGATCGTGCCAAACACAAAATTCATCGATTCGCCGGTAACCAACTGGAGCGCGAGGCGTTGCTCGCCGCCGGGGGTGAAAATCCGAACACCTTAAAGGACCCGGCGCCGAGCGTTTTTCTTGGGAAATTTGGCGACAACTCGATCGACTTCGAGCTGGTGGTCTGGAGTAGTGAGATGAGCGCTCGGCCGAGCCGCTATCGCAGCGATCTCAATTTTGCCATCGAGCAGAAGTTTCGCGAAGCCGGGATCGAGATTGCGTTTCCACAACGTGATCTCCATATCCGCAGCGGCGTCCTGAAAGTGGAAGGCGCGGGGCTTGGGACAACAAAACGGTCCGAATCGTAGCAGACCCGTTCGTCCCTTCGTCCGTTCGCACGAGGGAAAGCGAGCGGATTAGATCGAATGATTGCGCTTTAAAAATGCCGAACAATTCTTCTTAGGCTGCCGCCTGACAAGGTTGGTCGAAGACCGCGAAGATTCTCGACGAGGCCAAGCCAAGACCTAAACCCTATATCCGACGTTATCTAGCCTGTGCGTTCCGGATTTGGCGACCGTAGCAAAGCGCGCTTTACCACTTCAATCAATTGGGCAGCAGCAACAGGCTTCTCGAGAAAGGCGAAGGCACCCAGGCGTAGCGCCTGAGCTTCGACATCAGGCTCGCCAAATGCCGTGAGGATGATAACCGGCAATTCCGGCAGGGCACTGGCAAGCGCCAAAACCCCGCGCCCACTGAACATCGGCATCCGCAGGTCAGTGATGACCACG
>VBQB01000170.1 GCA_005887855.1 Verrucomicrobiota bacterium
CGGTCTGGGTTCTATAGTAAAAGCTTCAGCTCTCCTAAAGCGGCGATTTAGATGAATACAAGTTTGTCGTTCAGCCAATGGTTGTTGGCAAGGGACGTTTATTAACTGACGGTTTGAACCGCGCAGCGCCCAAAAAGCAAATTCCTATCAGTAACTAACTCACTCATGAGCGTTTATTCCGAAGCGAACGGAACGCCTAACCATGCGCTGCAGCGAACGGCTCCGGTCTGTCACGCCAGCTGCTTGCGCAGCCGTCGCGCCAGCCCTCCACCGTCGCTGAGCTTGGGGTCGTTAGGCCGTAAGAGGACGCTATGAAACGCACGTGGACGATCATCGGGGTGCATGATGTGCCGCGTAGCTTCCAGTGGTACCAATCACTGTTCGGCCAGGCCTCGACGGCTCCGGCGCACTCGGACTTTGGTCAGCTCCTCGACTCTGACGGAACTGTGTTGCTCTGCCTTCACGAATGGGCCGTCGAGAACCATCCGTCGTTGATGAATCCCGAGGATGGGACCCCGGGCAACGGGCTCCTATTGTTCTTTCGTGTCGATGATTACGGTGCAGCACTGCGCAGAGCACGCGCTCTCGTCCCGCAGCTCGCAGAAGAGCCTCACGTGAACCCTAACACTCGGACGAAAGAGTTTTCACTGCTTGATCCGGATGGATATTACGTCACGATCAGCGCGCTTTCCCGGACGGAACGGGCAGCAGTCGCGAAACAGCGGCCTAACAAACGCCTGCAGCCGACGAAGGCGCACGCCGGCGTCCGCCAGTCGGCGGCCAAACGTCCGCGCCTTCGCGGCTGAAGCGCTGATCGTTAGACGACATGAACTCCGTCTCTCGACGACGCAGTCGGATAAGCCTGGTAACGATGATCGTCGGCGGATTCCTGGCAGTTGCTCCTGTTTTCGGTCCGCTCGGGAAGACTTTGCATTATCTGGCCGACTTCATTGCTGAGCGGCCACAGCCGATGCGAGTGCCGGATATCTCTTTTTTCGCCGAGCTGCTGGCTCTGATCGTTTGTCCTGTCGGACTGCTCATGTTTGCCATATCGCTGGTTTTATTTATCCGAAGTGGCAGGCCAATCGCGCCGCGCGGATGATAACGACGTCCGCATCTAACCAAGCGATGCAGCCAACCCAGCACTTTGTGAAGGTCCGCGAACTGCAACGTTTTGTTGTCAAAGTGCTGGGTGGCTGATCTTGTTATCGTTAGATGAAAGCCGCCACTCGTATTCGACTCGCAGTGATTGTGTTCGCATTGCTGCTTCTTGCCTTCGCCGATTATCCGGTTTGCGCCAAAATTCGCTCATGCTGAGCAATCAAGGCGTGCGCGACGGCTTGCGTCGCGAGATCGTATCATGAGAGCTGTTCGCGGACGTGCCGATCGAACTTGTCTGCGACCGTGTCCGAGTGGAACGTCCACTCTTTCGGAATCCAGCCGGAACCGTCTCGCCCCGTAGGAACCGCTGCAGAAGTTGTCGAGCACGTCGTTCGTTTCGTCGTTCGTTCCACCACCGATTGGTGCCAGAAGGATGCGGAAAGATCAAGAACCGGCGTCCATAAATGCGTATCTCCGCCAGAAAAGGCAAGTCGCGGAAGCCGAAGCAGCGCGCGACGTTCTTACCGAGCAGGACGATGCGCTCGACGCGCCAATCCAAGAGGACGTCGGCGGCGTTGACGTTACCTTTCGCGCGGTCGAACGCGTCGCCTTTGCCGCGCTTCCCGCTGTAGTGCGTGTTCAGGTGCTTCCGGCGACACGCGATCAGCTCGTCGTGACTCATTCCGGCGAGCCGCGCGATCTTCTGGCCATTCGGGCCGGCGAGTGGTTTGCGCGGGTCGCCCCGCCGCGACGGAGCTTGGCCGACCAGCCCGATCTTGTGCGTCTCGATCTTCTTCTGTTTCATGATGCCTCCAAGTCACGATAGAACGCTGGCGGACTTTTGCGAGCCAATCTGTTGTGCGCCGTCCGTTTCAGCTTTTACAGAAACTATGCGCCCGGTGAGCATACCAATTATTCTCAATCCCGGTGCGCCCTGATTGTCCCGTCAAATGTACGTCTGGACCCGGCCAGCTGAACATATCCGAGGGCGTGACAACTTGTATTGCGCTGGCATCCGCAGGCGGGGTCGACGGGTCCAATTCTGTGATTGACCGCGGTGTGGCGACTCGGGTAGCCTTGAATTCCGGTGGGGGCGCGTCAGGTTTTAGTTTCACTTGGCGCGTTCTCCGCTCTAAATGCCGAATGATTCGGCATAATTCCCGCCATGCAGCCTTTTGCGGGCTTCTTCCTCGGAAGGACAGGAAATAGATTGCAAGATGCAGTCTAATCATAGTTAGGTCTATGAATGTGTCTTCGACATTTTAAGGAGGTACGCCAGCAACAGTGATCATTGGCAAAATGACGTTTGAATTTCCCATACGCGCCGACGCGAGTTTGCTGGTCGGTGTTGCTCTCCTGATCGCAGCGTGCTCGCGGCCTGGTTCCACGGTCGGCTCGTCGGCGCTCAAGCCGATCGACCCGGCTGCGCTGCAAGTCACCGTGGGCACGGCAGCCCGGGAGATGCTGGTTCCCGGCGCCGTGGTTCTCTTGCGCACACCCCAAGGCGAGTTCACGGTCACCTACGGCACCACGTTACTAGGCGCTACAACCCCACCCCGCGCCGACACCCACTTCAGGATCGCATCGAATACCAAGACGATGACGGCTGCAGTGATCATGCAACTGGCACAGGAAAGCAAGCTCAGTCTCGAAGATCCGGTCTCAAAATACGTCCCGGGCGTGCCCAACGGCGGCAACATCACCATTGCCGAGCTGCTGGCAATGCGCAGCGGTCTCTACAATTACACCAACGCCCCCGAATTTTCGGCGAGCCTGGACCGTGACCACACCAAGGTTTGGTCCCCTGCCGAGCTGCTGGCAATTGCGTTCGCGCACCCGCCCAACTTTCCGCCGGGCACAGCCTACGAGTACAACAACACCAACTATGCGCTGCTGGGTCTCATCATTGAAAAGGTCGATGGCAGGCCACTGGCCCAGGCAATGCAGGACCGGTTATTCGATCCCCTGAATATGCAGCATACCGAGCTCCCCGCCGGCACCGTGAACACCATCCCCGAACCATACTCGCACGGCTACTTGTACGGCAGCTCCTCGGTCGCCTTGGTGGGCACACCGCCGTACTCGCCCGAGGTCCAGGCTGCGGCACGTGCCGGCACCCTTCTGCCCACCGACTACACCGACTTGAACCATTCCTTTGCTGCGGCGGCGGGGGGTGTCATTTCCACCCCGCCAACGATCTCGCCGTCTGGATCAAGGCACTGGTAGGGGGGACGCGTGCTCAACGCCGAATATCAGCGCCACTGGCTCGACAGCTTGCAACCCGAGGACCCGCGCAAGCCCGACGGCCAACAGTACGGGTACGGCATCAGCCAACTACGCTGGGGAGCGAACACGATGTATTTTCACGGCGGCGAGACCCCTGGCTACAACTCGTTCATAGGCTACGACCTCAGCAACCAGGTGACGCTCGTGGTCTGGACCAATCTGACCGTATCGCTCGACGAACGACCGACGGCCAATGCCATCATGTTGAAAGTGCTCGATCAGATCTACGTGCTGTCACCGCTGCCGCCTCCCCCATCGCCGATCAATTGAGCAAAGCGGGGTGGTCATGGGGCTGTTCGTCTCAAATTGATTCGGCCGGTCGCGTGCTTTTCACAGCAGACGCGCGCCGCAGCGACGGAAAGAGGTTAATCGTCAGGGCCGACGAAAAGCTGACAGCATTTCTCGAGCTTGAAAGAATCACGCACAAATGAGTAGGGTGAGAGCGAATATCACCGGGGCCATCCTCTACTGAAGGCCACATCGGAGTTTGCGAATGAAAACAAAGGACTTAGGCAACCAAATAGCTGCAACGTATAAGATGCTTCGGCTTGGATTGGCTGTGATGGCATTCGCATTTCCGCCCCTCCTGTGGATTGGCGGTCATTTCCTTGCGGGCCTGCCCCTTGCCGGCTCGATGAGCGCCTATTACCACGCCGGTGACCCTCTCCATCCCGGCCAAGGTGTCATGCGCAACGAATTCGTTGGCATCCTCTTCGCCGTGGGTGTCCTTCTCTTTGCCTATCAGGGCTACTCGCGTTTTGAGGATTATGCACTGAATCTCGCAGGCGTCGTAGCGCTGGGAATTGCTCTATTCCCCATGAAATGGCCCACACAACCCAACGACAGTTCGTTTTCCCTTCATGGCACCTGCGCGATATCTTTCTTTGTCTGCATCGCGTACGTCTGCATCTGCCGCGCGGGCGACACTTTGCCTCTGATTCATGATGATGCGACACGCAAACGCTATCTCCGGACTTACCAATTTCTCGGTTTCGCGATGGTGCTATGTCCTGTCTTCGCGTGGGTTCTGATCTCACGCATGCCGTTCCATAAATCCGCGATTTTCTTCGTCGAACTCGCTGGCATCTATGTCTTCGCAACGTATTGGGTCATCAAAAGCCATGAGGCTTCCAAAACAAACGTAGACAAGAAAGCGACCCTCGGAAAACTTCGCGTCAAGCCTCATGGACTATCCGACGTTTTGCGCACACTACCGGTCACTCTCGTGGGCGACCAACAAGCAGGGCAATAGGGACGTTTCGTGAAGGTTCTCAGCATGTTCACTGAACAAGGACAGCCGAAACCTAACTAGGTGATGCAGCTAACCGCTGGCCCCACACGATGACCAGCTCACAACACCCTTACAAAATCCGCCCGCGCAAAGATCGACGTTGTGTCGATTTGTTCTCCGACCAAATCCCCGGTCAGCATGTGCAATGCAGGATGGCGTAAGCCTGGCCCTTCTTCACTTCCTCCAGCAGCTGACAGACTTCCAATGTGGGCGCCGTAATGACCTCGATACCGCGCCGTTTCGCCTCCGCTAGGACGTCGTCCATTACCGGAAGCGCGCCATGGGCGCCGGTCCCAATAATGAGCCGCTTACCTCCCCAGGGAATTTCTTCTCTGGCCGAAAGCGGTGTGTGGCCGAACTTTTCGCGGAATTGCTTGGAAGGTCCTTTCTTCCGCTTCCGCACTTTGCCGCCGTCGATCACCACATCATGCGTGTAGCGCTTTCCCTCGACCTCGATCTCACCAAACTTGACCAGTCGTGCTTTCATTTCTCAATGTTCCGCTGGCTCAATCTCCAAGGCAATGATGCTGTCATTCGCGTTCTTTAATGAAGCTGGCAATGTGATCGAAACACTCGAGCATGTTGCCGAGTTCAAAGAGCCGTGAGTGCGAATAGATTTGCGGTCACGACGCGGTGGGTCAAGGAGTTCGTCCGTCTTGTTGGAGAATCGTGGGGAATAATGGCTGGGGCGCTTTCTATTCCCTTCCTGTTTTTGTCGCTTTTCAATGTCTTTTCGCAAAGGTTCCCTACAAGGGCGAATCTTTACTGGAATCCTTATGTGAAGCCGAATATGTGGGACGACCACGATAAATGGAGCAGTAAAGCTAGGCGGTGGGCGATGGGCTGGCTTGAATGCGAGGAAGAACAAAAAAACAAGCAAGGAAAATAACATTATCCGCGTTTACGATGCAGCGGGCAACGTGATTGAAACGCACGATCAAACGGGCGAGTTCAAGGAGCCGTAGGCCAATGCCGAAAGCCGCTGAACTTGCCTTCGTAGACGACGAACGTTTTTCGCTATAGTTTTCGGAGCCGAATCCAACGAATTGGAGAAAGGAAACTTTAACGAAAGGACGTTTATGCTAGGCGAAAAGATTGGTGGAACATCGGGTAAGATTACTTCGCAGCGGGTATTACCAAACCTGGGCGGAGATCCAAAAATGGAAACTTCGTTTCAGGCGCATGGATCAATACTGGGCACAGACGTAAAGGAGACGGGCACCTATTGGACAGTTGTCCGACGGGACGGGACACTCTACGGCGAAGGGCAAGGGGTGATGATTCTCAAGGACGGAAAAATGGCCACATGGACAGGCCACGGTGTCGGGACGATGAAGAAAGACGGGACCGCGAGTTACCGCGGTGCCGTTTATTATCAAACTTTGCCCCCACGATGGGCTCGGCTGAACAAGGTCGCGGTGGTATTCGAATACGAGGTAGACGCAGAAGGCAACACGCGCTCCGAATTTTGGGAATGGAAATAGGTCGCAGCGAGACGCTGTGAGAGCCAGTGGTTAGGCTGATCAAAGAGCCGATACCGAAATTCTCGGCCCGACAGAGGACTTGCCGTCTTGCAGTATTTTAACGCAAACTACCTCTATGCGGCAAGAAATAGATTTCAAAATGCCGTCTAATTATATTAGCCGTCACGATCACGCCAATGGCCCAAACAAACCTCCGCTGCCGCTGTCAGGACCCCTGCAACGCGCGGCCACATGCACCTCGTCGCCATCGGGGTAGCCGCGGCCACCGTGCTGCTTCTATTGCTTCTCGTCGGATTCTGGGTCGCATGGCAAGGGACCGAACAGTTCAAGCCGCTCGGTAGCAAGATCATTGAGATCGTCGTGCAAACCCTGGCAGCGACTGTAGCTGGCGGCTTGTTGGTTCAGGCGTACCTGAAGTGGCACTCCAGGGAACTGGCGATCAACGATTTCCGTCGCGCGATATTAGACAGCCTGATCAAGGAGTACATGGACGCGAAACGAACCAGGCGGGTCCTCCGCGCCACCTCGAATCAGGACGGTTCGGGTACGGACGCGAACCCGTGGACTCACGTTCCGACGGAAGCCTATGCTGATCACATGAAGCAACTGAACAACACGCAACTCGCCTTAGAGGTTCTTACCCGTCGCATTGAAGTCTTCGCTGGCATCTTCCCCAATGCAACGACATTGGGGGAACATGCCAAAGCTATGCACGACTACCTGGCTGACGTAATCAAGGAGTATGAGCGCCACCGAGCGCTGCACGGTGACTATCCGCGAGGTGTTCCGCTTCGTGACTTTCCTTCTCTCAGGGGTTTCATGCTCCGCGAAGACCAGAGTACGTTCGATCGATTTGCAGAACCGTATCACGCCATACTGAAGTCGCTTCAGCAAGGTGCGGTGAGGGTTGCACTGTGACGGCTAACCCTTCCATCGAGCGGACCTCCTCCGGCCTGCGGCCTCCGTCGGCCGCTCATGTCAAACGTTAGGCCGCGGAGGTCTTCTGATGAAATATCGATACTACACTTGCGACGTTTTCACAGAGAATCGCTTCGGTGGGAAAGGGGACAACATTCCGTCAGAGGAACAACCTGGCTCCTTTAGAATAGGAGCAGCATGGGACGATATTGAAATTAAAATTTTGTAGAATTCCGAGTAGCCGCTTCAAGTTCGAGAAACGCCGTCAACTTTTCATCCGCACGCACAACGAAACGCTTTCCATCGTCGCGATGCGCGTCAGCAAGATTGTTCGCCCGCCAGAATCCACAGCCGAGACCCAGCCCCAACTAAACGCGGCTTTGCTGAGATTGTCAGCGATGATTTCCCAGTACATCACGCGCGGCGGATTCTGCCGCTTTTGCTCTCCACGGAGCAATGACAAAATGATATAAATGGTGCAATGACGCGGGCGACAACACTCATCATTGTCGCGATTGCGTTCATTTACAGTACAGCCGCGACAACAGAGCCGCCGGTCACGTTTGAGTCGCCGTGCGAATGTCGCGACAACCACGGCAAACATCGCTGGTCAGTGAAGAATGATCCTTCGCTTCTGCCTGCGGATGTAAACGCGATTCAACCCGTCACCCCCTTCGGATATGTTCAGTTGGCCGGGGCCAGACGTACGTTTGACTTGACTTTTCAAAAAAAAGGGGCCGCACCCATTTCTGAGTGCGGCCCTGTCGAGATTCCCTTGCCTTGCCTAGCCGTGCTTTGCCATGATATCCGGAGCCGTGCAGATTCAGTCTGCAACGACTACGTGATCAACCATACGCAGATCGCCCGTGTTTATGTAATAAACACGCACGCGAGTGCCGGGTTTGATCGCCGTTTGAACGACTTCACCCGCTTTGTTCACAACGTGACCAGGCCCGTTGAGAACATAACTGCCCGGATTATTCGAGCGGTCCTCGCGAACAACGAGCGTCTTGATAGGCTGATAACTGGCGGCGGCGCCTTCCTCAGTTGTCGTGATGATGATCGCTCCCGTTACCGTTATTGGTTCTGTAGCAGTTGGCCCGTGCCGTTTACTTTTCGAACTCGTCTGGGCAAATGCCAGCGGCGTAATCAGCACGCAGGCGAGAGTGACAATTGTTTTCTTCATTATGATGGCTCCCTGTTGATGTTGATGGAATGGTTTCATACTTCTTAAAGCAACAACGGGCCCGAAAACGGCTCATTCTCCGGCGAAATTTCGCAGACCTGGGTAACGGTCGTAAGGTGCGTTTCGTTTGAGGGCTTTGAGATCAAGCAAAAAACGGCAACAGAATCGCAGTTGCGGGAAACTCAGTCGGCGGCAATATGTCGGCAGTACTCGCGCTAATGGCGATGAAACGGCCCGGGGGCACAACTCGCGGCGGCTTCTTTGGTTGCATCGGTCGGGCGGTTGCGTAATTGGCGCATGCGCGGTTCCGATGATCGGGCGGAAGTAAAGAATCTCTTTACAAAACCGGAGGCCCTGTTGCCGCAACTAGAAGCATTTGTGGACCGGCAGGCTTATCAAAACCTTCGACATGACGGGATCGTGCGGGTTGCGTTCCGGTCGTGCTTCTATACGACCCGCATCAATTCTTCGAAATGACGCTCGTGAATTTGTGTCTCCGCGCTCAGCTTCATTGTTCGGAACTTCCAGATGAAAAAATGTCTTCCGCCAAAGCCG
>VBQB01000381.1 GCA_005887855.1 Verrucomicrobiota bacterium
TCGCGGAAACCTTTGAATTTGAAAATGAAATTGAAACAGCCCAGCCGCTGCTCTTCATCTTACGCCGTTTTTTGGAGCAACTCGCCATCCGCTTGGGCGCGATTTATCTCGTTACAAAAGAACTGGCGCTGCAAATCACGTTTACGGATAAAAAAATTTACGAGCGGGTTTTCAAAATTCCGCAGCCGACCAATGATGCTGATCTTCTTTTTCGGATGCTGCACACGCATCTGGAGAATTTTAAATCGGAACATGCGATTATTGCTGTCTCGCTAGAAGCGCATCCAACTAAGCCTGTCAGGGAACAATTCGGATTGTTCGAAACTACATTACGCAATCCACATCAACTCTCAGAAACGCTCGCACGTTTGATCGCTCTTCTGGGCGCTGATCGGGTCGGCACGCCGGTTTTGGAAGAAACGCATCGGCCGGATGCTTTTCGTCTCGAACCTTTCGCGTGGCAGGTAGGGGCGATTGACCTCAATCGCCCGAAACCCAGCAAACCAGCATCTCGGATTGCCCTGCGAAGATTTCGCCCCGCAGTGTCTGCATCCGTTTTATTGAAGGCAGATACGCCAGCGCACGTTCGGAGCACAGAAAGTGGAGAGGAAGTCATCGCGCAACGCGGGCCGTATTTGATTTCTGGAAATTGGTGGGACGAAAAATCCTGGGCGCGGGCCGAATGGGACTTGGAGATGGAGAATGGCGAACTCGTTCGTGCCCATCAAAGCGAGGGAACCTGGAAGGTGGATGGGATTTATGATTAGCCGCGTTAACGCTTTAACGGTTCAACCCTTCAACGAACCATGTCTTACATCGAGTTACATGCATCTACCGCGTTCAGCTTTCTCCGCGGGGCATCTTTCCCAGAGCAATTAGCTGAAGTCGCGATGGAACTGGAAATGCCAGCGATGGCGTTGCTCGATCGCAACGGCGTTTACGGCGCCCAACGATTTTCCGTCGCAGCACGCGAGCACAACGTGCGGCCAATCATCGGCTGCGAATTGTCGATGAACGACGGCAGTGTCCTGCCTGTGCTGGTCGAAAATCGCATGGGTTACAAAAATTTGTGCGAACTACTCACTCAGTCACATTTGCGCAGCGAAAAAGGCACATGCGCAGTGCGATGGAGCGAGTTACCGCAATTCGCCGAAGGATTGGTGGCGTTCTTTGGATTGGGGAGCACAGGCTGCCAGCCTGTTGTTTGCGGCAGCTTGCCGCAAACATCTTTTCACCCCCGGCGTGCAAACACTCAGAGCGTCCGGCAAGCTGCCGGACGTGACAGGCTGGCAGCCTGTGCTCCCCAGAACGCAGAAGATCGCGCCCGATTTTTGATCGACGCGTTTGGCCGCGAAAACGTTTTCGTAGAAATTCAGCGACATTTCATTCGCGGCGAAGAACCCATCAATCGCGAACTGATCGATCTTGCGCGCCTAAATCGATTGCCGTTACTCGCCACGAACGGCGTGCAATACGCAAAGCAGTACGGACGCGAAGTGTTGGATGTTTTCACCTGCATTCGCGAGCACACCCATCTCGATGCTGCTGGCAGATTGCTGACCGAAAATGCCGAACGGCATCTGAAGAGTGATCGCGAAATGCGAGCAATTTTCGCCGATTTGCCCGAAGCAATTGAAAATACATCGCGCCTGGCCGAACGGCTTACGTTTTTACTGGAAAATCTCGGGTACGAATTTCCCGAATATCCGGTGCCGGCCGGTCACACGATGGATTCGTTTTTGCGCACCATCGTGTGGTTCGGTGCGCAACAGCGTTACGCTGCGATTAGCGCGAAGGTGAAGCGACAGCTTGAAGAAGAACTTGCCCTGATCACGAAACTCGGTTTTCCCGGATATTTCCTGATTGTCTGGGACATCATCAATTTCTGTCGCGAATACAACATCATGGTGCAGGGCCGGGGGAGTGCCGCCAACAGTGCGGTTTGTTATTGCCTGGGGATCACGCCGGTTGATCCGGTGGAAAATCATCTCGTATTCGAACGTTTCCTCAATGAAAGCCGCAAAGGCTGGCCAGATATCGATCTGGATCTCCCCAGCGGCGACCGTCGCGAAGCGGTGATTCAGGAAATTTATCGCCGCTACGGCAAGCACGGCGCAGCCATGACTGCGAACGTGATCAGTTATCGCGGGCGCAGCGCGGCGCGCGAGATCGGCAAAGCGCTCAACTTTTCGCCCAGCATCATCGATCGTTTTTCGCATCTGTTTGCAAGCGGCGATTTCCCGCACACGCTGGAGCTCGAATCACAGATCGAACAAGCTGGTTTGCCAAAGGCGCACCCGCGGATGCCCGCATTCATCAGACTGTATCACGCGATTTACGGCTTGGGACAAGGACGATTGCGAAGATCTGGGGATCGTGAAAGTGGACTTGTTAGGCCTCGGCATGATGTCAGTGATGCAGGACGCGTTTGAATTGTGCCGCGAACGTGGGCGGCCTCTCGATCTGGCGCATATTCCCAAAGATGATCCGGCGACCTTCGAGATTATGCAGCGCGCAGACACGATCGGCGTTTTCCAAATCGAAAGCCGCGCGCAAATGGCGACGCTGCCGCGGATGAAACCGGAATGTTTTTACGACGTGGTGATTGAAGTGGCGATCATCCGCCCGGG
>VBQB01000369.1 GCA_005887855.1 Verrucomicrobiota bacterium
GGACTCTGATTATCAGAAACGCGCATGCCACGGAAGCCGTAACGAGAGTGACGGACGGAATTGGGTGCGGGCTTGGATTACCATGTGACAGATACGTTCCTTAGGAAGAGCAAGAGGGTAATCGCGGAAATAATGGATTGGCGTGGGAGGGCATACTACGAAAGTGTAATAGTTTTTACTTAGACAACTGTCATGATCTGCCCAACTGTGACGGCTAGTTTTCGCTCAAGACCAATTGATACAACGTGAAACCACAAGATTCCACCATCCTATCCACTGATAGCCCGCGACGGCCTCGCGGCAGACGCTTCGTTCTGTTCATTGCTTTAACGTTCCTCGCAGTGCCGTCGCGCGCTCATGCTTCGATGTTCCACGGCGAAACGCTCGATTCAGTCGCGAACGTCATTGCGTGGTTCGCGTTCATCATTGTGCCTCCCGTCTTAATCGTGGCCTTCCTGGCGGTCCATATCATCCCCGAAAAGATTGCCGAAAGGCGGCACCATCCGCAGCTCGGGGCTATCAAGTGTCTCTGTTTTCTCTCTCTTGTCTTCGGCGGATTACTCTGGCCGATTGCATGGCTGTGGGCCTACTCGAAACCAGTTTTCCACAAGATGGCCTACGGGACGGATGTCGATGACTCGCACGAAAAACCCATCGGAAAAGAATCCGCCATCAAAGAACTCGAACAACTCCGCGCGCGTGCCGCGGAACTCGAAGCGGAGATTAAGCAGGGGAAGGCGTAATGGAAATCATTCTGCTTGGCATCTACGGCTTCTTCGTCTGGCTCATTTTCTTTAAATTCAAGTGGCTGCCCTGGAATTTTACCACCCAGTTCATCACCATCACGCTACCCATCGTGGGAATGATGGTTCTTTTCCTCCTTCTGAACATCTGCGCGCCCGCAACTGACGACGTGCGGGCGATGAATTATGTCATCCCGATAGTGCCGCGCATAACCGGTCAGGTTACCGAGGTGCCGATTCAACCAAACCGGCCGATCAAGAAAGGCGACGTGCTTTTCAAGATCGACCCGGTGCCTTTCGAGGCGGCGGTGAAAGCCGCCGAAGCCACGCTGCGCGGAGCGAACGATCAACTTAACAATGCCGCGAACAAAAAAGCCGCGCTGACCCCGCGGATCGACCTGGCGAAAAAGCGGGTTCAGCAATTCACGGCACTCGCTGCGACCGGGGCCGGGAAGCGGGCCGACCTCGAGCAGGCGCAAAGCGACCTCGGCAATCTTGAAAGCGAATTCCTTGCCGCCGATGCCACGGAATCGCAGGCCAGGGCGCAGATCGCCAAGTCCGAGGCCGACCTCATCAATGCGAAATTCGACCTCGAAGGCTGCGTCTACCTTGCTCCCTCCAACGGTCGCGTTGCCAATCTTTCCCTGCAACCCGGCGTACGCGCGACCCAGTTCGCGACAATGCCCGTGATGAGCTTCATCCAGGAGGACGATCCGTGGCTGCTGGCATTCTACCGACAAAACGAACTGCGCTACGTCGAACCCGGCGACGAAGCGGAAATTTTTATGAAGGTGTATCCGGGCCGCATCATCAAGTGCAAGGTCGATTCCATCCTTTGGGCGACGGCGCAAGGCCAGCTTCCAATCAACGGCAACCTCCCCAACACCGCGCCCATATCGGCACCCGAACAGCGCATCGCAGTGCGACTCCTCACAGAGGGGAAGGATAAAGACGTCTTCCTTGCTGCTGGCGCTCGCGGTCAGGGAGCGATCTACACGAATGATATTACGGCGATCCAGATCCTCCGTCGTGTCATCGTCCGCATCACGGCAAAATTCGACTGGTTCGTCATCAAACATCTCTCCGCTCTGTTCGGCCACCACTAAAATTTGAAATGATGAACGCTCGGCGCTGTATCCTGCTTCTTGCTATCGCCAGCAGCCTCGTGCTCGCCGGATGCGCGATTCACCAGCCTCCGTTCGGCGCGGACATCATGCCTGAGTCCGCTCGCGCAAAGATCCCGGGAAGCTGGGCGGGCCCGCATCGCAGCGGCGAAGTAGTGCCAGGCTGGATCCGCAACTTTGGCGATCCGGAGCTGAACGCGCTGGTTGCCGATGCCGTCGAACGGAATCCGGATCTGAAGGCTGCGGCCGCGCGCGTGGAAGCATCGCGCGCTGCTGTGCGCGTTGCTGCATCATCACTTTACCCGCGGATCGCGATGAAGGGATTGGGAGAGCGTCAGGGACAGCAACTTAGCGGCGATCTCGGTCGCAACATTAATCCGCCGTCCTTCGGGGGTCCGGGAACGGAGGACAGTGGCGGGTCCGGACTCGACACCAGCATGGATTCATCGTCACAACGTTGGGTGTATGGGCTTGCAGCCGGTGCCGCATGGGAGGCCGATGTGTGGGGACGCATCCGCTCGAAAAAAGCTGCCGCGAAAGCTGAAAGCTACGCGCTGGAAGCCGACTACGAATTTGCGCGTCAATCACTCGCCGCTGCGGTGGCGCGCGCGTACTTCACTACGATCGAAGCCGCGCAACAGGAAGCGAACGCTCAGGAGACTCTGGATATCTACCAGGAGTACTCAAAGCTCACGGACGTGCGCAAACAGCAGGGTTTTGCGAGTGACTTCGACGTGTCGCAAATTACATCACGCAACGCCGCCGCCGAGGATGCGCTCTACGCCGCACAGGCCGCGCGGGCGCAGACAATCCGCGCGATTGAGGTCGTCACCAGTCGCTATCCTGCCGGCAAATTTGATGTGCGACGTTCTTTCCCCGGCCAGCCGAGAAGTGTCCCCGTCGGTCTGCCCGCGCAAATCCTCGAACGCCGTCCGGACCTCATCGCCAGCGAGCGCCGTTTCGCCGCCGCTTTTCACAGGGTAAACGAGGCACGTACCGCGCGGCTGCCGCGATTTGTGCTCAGCGCCACAAGTGGACTCGGAACCGCGGACCTCGACGGGGTCGGCGCGCTCGATGCCCTCGTCTGGAGTTTCGCCGGTGGGGTCACGCAACCGATTTTCTTTGGCGGTGAACTCAAGGCTGCGCAGGATCTTCGCACCGCCGAGCAAAAAGCCGCGGCCGCGGCTTACGTGGGCCACGCGTTGCGCGCGTTCCAGGAAGTGGAAGATGCACTCGCCGGTGATTACTATCTGCGCAAACGCGAAGGAGCGCTTGGCACCGTAGTTTCCAGTAGTGCTGAATCGGTGACGTTCAGCAGGCAACAGCTCGAACAGGGCCAGATCGACATGTTCACCGTCTTGCGTCTTGCCGGGGAAAATCTCGCCGCGAAAGTCCAATATACGCAAATCCGCGCCTCCCGTCTCCGCGAACGCGTAAACCTTTATCTGGCATTAGGCGGTGATTTCGAGGGAACCGGCGCGCCGGCAAAATGATTGGGATTTTTTCGGGAGAAGTGCACCGGCAGATTTAGCAACAAGGAAGAAGTGATGAGGACCAGCTGATGCACACCATTACTAATAACTATCGAGATGCTCACATCCTAAACCTTGGTTCCGGTGGCGAACGCGGTCCTTATTTGGTCACTCAAACGGGCGTGTCGCCAAAAGATCCGTTGCCAAAGGAACGGATGTTCGTGCTACGCCCCGATGGACGCTGGGTCGACTTCAATGCCTACGCGTCGCAGGGAAAGCCTGAAGCCATGGATGAGATTGTCTTCTCCACGACAACGCAAATAATGGAGACGTTTGGGAAATTGTTCGGCCAACCACAAGTTCTCGATCTGCCCGTTGATGAGGCGGGACTCAATGATTGGATAGAACGGCAAAAAAGCGGCAATCCGTTGGAAGCAGCTAAAGCATGGGCGACGGAATATCAAGAACGCCATCGCAAAAGGCGTCGGACTTAAAGTGAGCCGACAGTATGCGTGATCAAACGGATGCAACAAAAGCGCCTGCCGAGTTGCAATCGACGAGCTATAAATCGCCGGCGACGACTGGCGGTCGATGGTATAACATATTTCCAGCTCTCAACTGGTTGCGCGCTTACAAACCTAACTGGCTGCGCGCTGACTTAATCGCGGGTGTTACTCTCGCGGCGTACCTCATGCCTGCCGGGCTGGCGGATGCTTCGCTAGCAAATCTTCCGCCAGAGGCAGGCCTTTATGCCTGCCTCTTCTCGGGC
>VBQB01000370.1:0-1395 GCA_005887855.1 Verrucomicrobiota bacterium
AATCATTGCAGCTCACTGCACGCGTGCACCTCGGCGCAGTCGATCCGGGACACGTGCGTGTCGAAGCGTATCACGGCCAACTCGACAATGGCGACATCCAGAATCCCGCAGCCACTGTGCTAACTCAAAACGGCCAAAGTGATGGCAACGGCACCTATCTCTACCAAGGTAGTGTTCCCGCGACTGAAAGCGGCACCTACGGCTTTAGCGTGCGAGTCCTGCCCACGCATCCCTGCCTAATGCAAGCACACGAACTGCGTCTGATCACTTGGTCATGAAGTTGCACGGCCACCTTGGCTGTGGGGCCGGCGGGCATTTCGCCTGCCGAGGAAAGGCATGCAACCAGCAACAGCGACCGAAACCGGCCGCGGCTCGGATCAGCGCGTTTGAGAAGATTGCCTTCAAGAACCAGAAGAGAAAAATCCTGGGTCAGATCCTGGACATCGGCAACGGAATAGCCGCGCCGACAGATGAAGGCGAATACGGGCCGCCAGTAAATTTTGCAAAGCTCTGCCAGCGCTTTGTGCGCGGTTTCTTCGCCAGCGCTTGAGTCGGCGCAGGCAAGCACCACGCTCCAGCGCGTCGTTGAGAAGCGGTCGGGGGACCGCCCTCCTTGGGCGACGGCTTCCGGGGTCACGGGCGGCGATCATGTTATTTACGCAATTGTTAGGCAAGCCGAAACTCACCCCGGATAAATGGCGCGGGGCCGCGACCGCTGGCCGCGGCCCCTTGTCCACTTCACATCAACTTTCCACTATCCAAGATGAAGCATCGGTCGATGCCTCTCTTCGCTATTCTACTACGTAATTTCCGGACCGAAGTTACGGAAAAATTCTTAAGAACCACGGATTTAACGGATGGCACGGATTCAAAACCAGAAGCCAATTGGGCGTTCGAGGCGGCGAACGCCTGAACGGCCACGGATTTGAAACTCGCCCATTTGCCGACTCGTTCGCCGCGGTGGCCTCGCGGCTTTGCCGTCTATCTCGCCGATCCGTCGGCTCGGTTCCCGGACAGTACGAATTCAAAAACAGAAGAAAACGAAGGTGTGTCCATAAGAAATCTTTGTGTTCTTTCCGATCTTCTGTCAGGGTCAAACATCGGCCCTTCGACGAGCGTCCGCCCCCACAGGTAGGAAGACGATTACAGCCGGGATTAAACGGCGAACAAGCTGAGCTTTTGCTCAAAACCTTTCAATTCGTAATCGCCTAGCGGTCGCGATGCGAGAAGTCCTTTGAGTTTCGCATGCACGGCATCGCTGATTCCGCATGGCTCACCGAGTGAAGCTAGCAATTTCTCCAGCCGGAAGACGAGATTAACCTCACTGCCCATAAGCGTCTCCTCTCTGGCCGACGAAACGCCACCGATAGCGACCAAGCCAAAGTGCATGACGAA
>VBQB01000370.1:1481-3787 GCA_005887855.1 Verrucomicrobiota bacterium
TCCTTACACGTGGCGAGCCACGAACTGACAAGCGCGGCGAGTTTATCACTCAAAAGTTTACGACTGAGAGGTGTGAAATTCTTGATGTCGGCAACGAGGAGCCAGCACGGGACGTCTTCGATTCCCTCCTGCAGAGTTAACGGCGGTGCGGTGCTTTTCGGTCTGTCCGAAGCATTGCAGGATTGACGAAAAGTGAACGGGTTGCCGCCAATTGTGATCTGGTCGCGGTCCCGCAGCCTAGTTGGCTCGTGGATCCGTCGCTTATTCAAAAAAATACCGTTACTGCTGCCCAGATCAACGAGCCAGAATGCTCTGGGTCGTTCCGAATGGATGATCGCATGCAGCCGGGAAACCTTCGGCGATTCAAGTACCAGCGTATTCAGCGCTGCCCGCCCGATTGAACAATTACCCTGCAGAGCGTATTCCTGGCCCTCTCGTTCCAACCACGCCTCGGGCTCTTCTGCGGGGCTCATACGGGACCGTTTATACCAAGCGCGACTGGCAAAGCAAAGCTATTGAATTTTGACCGGCGATGTCGGGGCCGCGACCGCTGGCCGCAGCCCCTTTTTCCACTCCACATCAATTATCCACTGTCCAAGATGAAGCATTGGGGGCTGCTTCGTCACTATTCTTCTGCGTAATTTCCGGCCCGGAGTTACGCGGAAAATGAACAACCACGGATTTGAAGGTTGGTCATCTCTGGTGCCGCGCGCCGCGGCGAAAGCTCGATAAATCTAGGCGACGGCATTTAAACCCGGCACATCAGCATGCACGTCTACGTTATCCCCGTGTCCTCGGTGGTGAAATAAGTGCTCATAGAAACTAGGAGGACTCCGCAATTTCCCGCGGAGCCCTCACACTGGGGGTAATCTTTCAAGCCTGGGGAAAACTGGAAAACCGTAGCTTGATGTTAGAACACCGCCGCATTCTGCCAATCGGGGGTGCTATGCTGATTGAGCGCCTGATTTTGACCTAGGGCTGTGGTGCGACCCGCCCTAAGGAAGTGGTTGAGTTATAGGTCTAATCAGGAAAGCAGGAAGCCAGGAAAATTCTGGCCGTGTATTATGTGGTGACGGCGGCAACAACATGCTCGTCATCGTCGGCGTCTCGAGGGACCGCCGTCTACGTAAGCTGAAACACTGCGCTGCCTAGGACCTGTCCGTTGATCTTGATGTCGACGCGATAGTATCTGGTTTGCGGAAATCTTCCGGATTGGAAAATCCTGACGTTGGTCCAGCCTTAGAGCGCGATATAAGTAATCTGCCGACGGGATGCCTATCAGTACAATTCCTGATTCTTGGTATAGGGAAATCCCGATGCCTATCGGGAATTTTGTGTCTACATCCGATCCGTGTTATCCGCGATATCCGTGGTTCTGAATGGCAGAGACGAGAAGCGGACAGCCCAGCGCGCTGTCCCTACCTTTTCGGCACGAACGCACCATTGCCTTCGTCGAGATAAAGCGTCGAGCCGACGCGCGAGACTTTGAGCGTCTGTCGCCACCTGCCGGATGGAAGATCATTCGAACCTTCGATTGTTTTCACTTCCGGTTTTAATTCCGAAGCTGCGCGGTCACGATTGACCATGGCTTCAGACAAAATTCGGCCGTCCATTTGGGCCGATGCTTTGATTCCAAGAATCTGCAAGATCGTCGGCGTAACATCGATATTGCCTGTGGGTAAATCATCCACTTCACCGCGGCGAAAGTCCGGGCCGGCGGCGATCAGCGTGTTGTGCATGTCGAACCGGCTGAGTGTGGCGTGTGTCCCCTTCCCCGCTGCTCGTTGCCAATCGGCGTCAATCATCCCTGGAACGCCAAATTGGTTTTTCGAATCGTTCCAGCGGAACGCCATCACGACATCAGGCGCATGGTAGTTTTGAATCATCGCTTGCTCGAGGGCGAACGTTCCTTGCAGCGGATTTCGAGTGAAAATAACTCCGGCAAAATCTGATTGCTGCAAAAATTCAATCAGACGGCGCGTCAGCGTCTCGTCGTGTCCGATGACATAAAAAAGAACGCTCCCGCCGTTCCCAGCCAGCATGATATCTCCGGTTTTTGGCTCGTCGGTGAATTGAGTCTTCGCGCTGAAACCGGCGTCGTTCAAAATTTTTCGCAAATCGATCGAGCGCCTGATCGTGGAAAAGCCATGATCGGAGACGACAAACAGATCTGTTGTTTCACGTGCTTTTTGTCGGTCCAACGCCGATAGAACGGCCGCGAGGTTTTCATCGGCGGACTTGATCGCCGTGAGCGCCGCTGGTGCGCCCGGCGCGGACTCATGCTGCGTAAGATCTGGCTCGCCTAA
>VBQB01000171.1 GCA_005887855.1 Verrucomicrobiota bacterium
CTTCGCGCGATTGCCGCTGCCGAATTTTGACAACTCGGCGATGGACGGTTACGCGGTGATCGCAAGCGACTGCCGATCGGGCGCCCGATTGCGCGTGGTCGCGGAGCAACCGGCTGGGGTGGATCGGCAACTTCGTCTTTCGCCGGGCGAAACGATTCGGATTTTCACCGGCGCACCGATGCCCCTCGGCGCCGATGCGGTCGTGATGCAAGAAGACGTTGCGCGTGAAGGCGACCAAATCGTCGTGAGCGTAGATGTCGATCCTGGCGAATTCGTGCGAAAGCGCGGCTGCGATCTGAGCGAAGGACAAAGAATCCTCGCGTCGGGCGAACGTATTCGCGTGGCAACGCTCGGATTGCTTGTGTCACAAGGTTTCGCTGAGGTCGCGGTTGGCGGCGAAGTCGATGCAGCAATCATCTCGACCGGAGACGAACTGGCCGTGCCGGGAGAAAAACTTCAGCCCGGCCAAATCTACGAAAGCAATTCGACATTGTTGCGAGCATTGCTGAAACGGTGCGGCGCACACGCCGGACTTGTGCAGCATTGCGGCGACGATGCCGATTCGTTAGGCAAAACTTTCGAGCAAGCGATCAAGCGTCCAGTTCTGATTGTCAGCGGCGGCGTTTCGGTGGGCGAACACGATTTGGTTCAAAAAGTTCTGCGGGCGCTTGGCGCGAAGATCGACATCTGGCGAGTCGCGATCAAGCCGGGCAAGCCGTTTCTGTTCGGCCACATCGATGGATGTGCATTGTTCGGTTTGCCGGGCAATCCCGTTTCTGCTTTTGTGACTTTCTTGCAATTTGTTCGGCCCGCGATCTTGAAAATGATGGGCGCAGCGAGTCTCGATCTGCCGAAGGTGCCGGGCAGGTTGATTGTCGATCTTAGCAACGAAGGCGATCGGTCGCATTACATTCGCGGAAGGTTGGAAAACGGAGAGTTCGCGCCAGTCGGTCGCCAGGAGTCGCACGCGCTATTTGGTTTGAGCCAATCGAATGCGCTGTTACGCGTCGCCGTGGGCGAGTCGTTGAAAGCTGGTGAAATTGTCGACGTTCAAATCTGGGATTAGCTAATTCTTTTCGGCTGAGCGGGGTTTGACAGGCTGTGCGCGCATTTTTAGCTTTAGCCCGCTTGAATACGGGAGCTTCCATCGTATTTGCACGAACTCCGACCGACCAGATTCGCGCCGACGCCGAGCAGCTTTCCCATATTGTCCTAGAGATGCAGCGCTGTTTCGTTCTGCATTTGTGCAAGGAGCTGGCGCCGGGCAACGTTTCCTTTCCGCAATTTTTCCTCCTCGCCTATCTCGATCAAAAAGAAGTGCTGACCATGTCCGCCATCGCGCGGAAAATGGGGCACACCACCGCAGCCGCGAGCGGTTTGGTCGCGCGGCTCGAAAATCTCGATTACGTCATGCGCTCGAGCGCGCGGGAGGACCGCCGCAAGGTGATGGTCTGCATCACGCCGAAAGGGTCGGCTCTTGTCAGGCGTATTCGCGAGGAGATGGTCGGCAATCTTATGAAGATTTTGGAACATCTCACGCCGGACGAACAAAAGGCGTGGTTGCACATTTACAGTAAAATTTATGATTACTGCCAATCGAAATGATTTTCATCTATTGGGCGGCAGTGTTATCACACCACGGTAAACAGCGCGCAGTTTGAATCTACGCGCCTACGATTACGCATCTAATCTCTGGGGCTAAGTCTTCTTTATGCGAAAATCTTTTGTAATCTCCGGGTTCGCCGCTGCGATGATTGCCGCAAGCTTGGTGGCGCGCGCCGGCGCAGGCGAAGGATCGACATCGACAGGCGGTGGTACATCTTCTTCACGCAAAGTTCCGACCTTTACACTTGATCAAGCGATCCTGACGGCGCTCCAGCGCAATCCGACTCTCCTCATCGCGGAAAAAGAGATTAAACGGACCCAAGGCGTCATTATTCAAGTCCGCGCGCAGGCCCTGCCGCAGGTCACAGCTAGAGCGAATTTCGACTGGACTGATCCGAACTTGATCGGCGCCCGAATATTCGGACCGAACACGGGCACAACTACAACCCCCGGTACGACGGGCGGCGCGGCATCGCTTGTTGAGCCAGTACCGTCGCAAGTCCGCGAGATTCAGACACCACTGGCCGCTCCATCACCGACACCAACTATTAGCGCTGCGCAGGCGAGCGATATCTCCTACTCCATTAGCGTTCTTGGATCGCAACTGATTTTTAATGGCACGACTTTCCCGCAGATCCGCGGGACTTTCTTTCAGCGGGACAGCGCCTACTTCGCGTTCCGCAATATTCTGGACCAACTCCTCGCGACCGTGAAGACACAGTTCTACCAGGTCGTGGTCAATCGAGAGCTTATCAAAGTACAGGAGCAGTCGGTGCATCTGTTGGAGACTCAGCTGAAGGACCAGCAAAATCGGTTTGAAGCCGGAACGGTCCCGCGGTTTAACGTGCTCCAGGCGGAAGTGGCCCTCTACAATCAGCTTCCGCTATTGATCACCGCGCAAAATAATTTTCGTATCTCGATGATCACTCTGGCCAAAACTATCGGCCTCGATTTTCAGCCGGGGCGCGGTGAAAGTCCGCCGCTGGAAGTGATAGGTGAAATGCCATACATCCCTCGTAGCATTGCGCTGGCGGAGGCCATCGAGTGGGGAAAAGAACGGCGGCCATTTCTCAAGCAGGCGCGGGCAAATGTCTTAAACCAGCTTCAGCAAGTGCGCGCGGCAGCTGGTCAGTGGCTCCCAACCATCACCACAACGGGGGGCGGCGAATGGGTCAGCTCGCCCACGAATTCCAGTTGGCACGATATTTCCAAAGGTTGGATCGCAACGGTCCAAGGCAGCGTGCCGATCTGGGACAGCGGCGCGATCGCTGGCCAGGTCATACAACAACGTGCCCTCCTTTCGGAAGCCAAGATCACTTACGACGACGACGTTCGGCAGGTGGAGCTGGAAGTGCAGACCGCGTATTCAAATTTGCAGCAGAACCGCGAACTTATTAAGAGCCAGGAGAAAAACGTCGAGCAAGCCGAGGAAGCGTTGCGCCTCGCAAAGGCCCGGCTCGACGCTGGCGCAGGGGTGCAGTTGGATGTCCTCAACGCCCAGGTCCAGTTGCTCACGGCGCAATCGACGCGATTGCAGGCGCTCTTTGGCTATAACTCTTCCCTGGCGGAATTCGATCGCGCGACCGGTGCACAAAGCACCTACACCGAATCGTTCGCCAACCTGGCGCCGCGCGCGACGCGATCGAAAACCTATGACACGAGCAGTGGCACGGATGCTACCGGAAAACGCCGTCGCTCGTCCTCGCACTAGTGCAAGAGAAGCTGGGCCTAAGTCGAGCGATTTGTGGCTGCGGAGAGACTTCCAATCGAGCAATTTCCTGCTCTTGACGCGGCAGGCGTTTGTCGGCACGCATTCATCAAACGCATTCAAGGAATCGACGTTTCGCACAACAAATCCGAAGCGCTAAGTCGACTCGAAGCGGCGCATCGGGAAATCCGGCGCGCAATTGGCATGGGTGATTGGCCGCTGCTCACCGCCGAACAAATTCATGGGAACAAGGTTGCAATTGTCGACATACCGGTCGAGTCGGACAAACATTTCGCCGGTTGCGACGGCGTCATTACAAATCAGACAGGGCTCGCGCTCGGCATTCATGTCGCCGACTGCTGCGCTGTTTACATTGTCGATCCAAAGATACCCGCCATCGGTCTGGTCCATTCCGGTCGCAGAGGGACCGAGCTCGGCGTCGTCACGACTGCAATCACACAAATGGCGCAGCGCTTCGGATCAAATCCCGCTGAACTAATCGTACAGCTCAGCCCCTGTATTCGCCCGCCCCATTATGAGATCGATTTCGCGGCGAAGATTGTCGAACAATGTCGCGCACAAGGCGTGCACAATATCAACGACGACGGCATCTGCACAGCTTGCCGTGTCGATGTTTACTACTCCTATCGCGCCGAAAAAGGACGCACCGGCCGTATGCTTGCGCTGCTCGCGCTAGGGTAGGGAAAAGGGGTTCGCTCGTCCGTCGAGGTAGGCGGCGCACCCGGCGGTCACGTCCTACCTAACCGAAATTATGGTCGTCCTTGCCCGACCCACGTCGATACGGACAGATCCCGCGTTTCTTCGCATTCGCAACAAAATCGAAAAACTCGCGCGCGGGCGCGCCGAGTTTCAATTTCCCAGCTTTTTCCAGCGCCTGGGAAATGTTCAGCCCGCTCGTGTAAACGAACTTAAAGGCGTTCTTAATTTCGTCGCGATCCTTCGCACTGAATCCGGCGCGCTTTAAACCTATGACATTAATTCCGAAAATGGAATTGCGTTCCGCCGCAATCGTAAACGGCGGCAGATCTTTTCCGAAAGCGGAGCTGCCTTGTACCATCACCAACCGCCCAATGTGCATGTACTGGTGAAATGTCGATCCACCGCCGAGAAATGCGCCGTCATCCACGCGCACATGCCCAGCCAACAAGCAATTGTTCGCGATGACGACGTTGTTCCCGACCGCGCAATTGTGGCCGACATGCGCCCCCGCCATCAGGAAATTGTTATCTCCGAGTTTTGTGACGCTACCGTCGGGGCTGCCACGATGAATCGTACAATATTCGCGAATGACGTTGTCGTTTCCGATTTCGACCTTCGTTCTTCGTTCTGGCGAGAACGAAAGATCCTGCGGCGGCACGCCAATAATCGCGCCATATCCGATAAAATTGCCCGTTCCGATCGCGACATCTCCCTCGATGACAACGTGCGACTGCACGATCGACTTATCACCTATCATCGCGTGCGGGCCGATCACCGAGAACGGACCGATCTCGACGTCGGCGCCGAGCTGCGCATCGGGAGCGACAAGTGCCGTCGGATGAATTTTAGCGCTGCTCATGGTTTGATCGGAACACAGACTTGTAGTCTGTGCGACCACCAGAGTTTCACTCCGGCGACTCTAAGCCACCGGACAAGATGTCTGTTGGCCGCACAGGCAAGATGCCTGTGTTCCAAGTCTCGCACGATGGTTCTCTTCACAGCACGCCTGCTTCCTTGAAGCTGAAGTAGCCGGGGTTTCCATCCGCCGGCGCCCCGATGATCATATGATCGAGCAACTTGATCTGCAGAAGCTCGGCGGCTTCGGCCAAACGGCGCGTCAGACTATGGTCGGTCTGGCTCGGTGAAGGGTCCCCCGAAGGGTGATTATGCACTACGATGACGGCGTAGGCCGAGGAAACGAGCGCGGGCCGAAAGACATCGCGCGGATGTGCAATACTTTCGTTCACGCTTCCGATCGAGACTTCCTCGACTCGAATCAAATGATAACGGGTATCGAGCAAAATCACCCGGAGCGATTCTTTGCGCAGCCGGCGCATCTCTGGACCGACCAGTTCGTTTACCAGTTCGGGCGAATCGATTTTTTGCTTCGATAACGTTTCTCGCGCGAGCCGCTGACCGAGCCCGAAAGCAGCGACGAGTTGTACCGCTTTAGCGAAACCGACGCCGCGAATCTTGGAGAGCTCGTCAACCGTGCATCGGCTCAACCCGCCGAGTGAGCCGTAATCCTTCAACAGCTTGCGCGCGACTTCGATCGCATTTGCTCCCGGTACTCCGGTGCGCAGCAAAATGGCAATCAACTCCGGATCGGTTAGTGCGGTCGCGCCGTGGGCGGCAAGTTTCTCCCGGGGCCGCTCCTCCCGCGGCATTTCGCGGATTTTGAGCTGCGACATTTTACAAATTCAAATGGCCTTGGTGCTGCGAGGGAAGTTCCCGAAGGTGCGGGCACGGAGCCCCTTCCGGCATTTTATCAGCCTTGCAACTGCTCAAGCATTTCACGGAACGCTTCACATAAGCCGAACAGTCCCTCGACATGCGCGTTGGCAGAAAACTTCTCCATTCCGGTCTGCGCCTCGCGAATGAGATCGGTTCCCGTCGTGATCGATTCATTCAGCGCTCCGTTGGTCGCGCCATTTTTCAAAAGTTCCGTCATCTCCTCGCATTTTCCTTCGAGGATAAGGCTGCAATAGCGCTCCCGTTCAAACTCGGAGGCGCAGCGCAAAAAGATCAGCACCGGAAGTGTGAACTTGCCTTTTCGCAAGTCCGTCCCCAGCGTTTTGCCGGTCGAGCTCTCGGTGCCTGCAATGTCCAGACAATCATCGTAGATTTGGTAGGCCATGCCGATACGCATCCCAAAGGTTTTCAACATCTCGATGGCGTGTGGATCGGCTTCGCTGATCGTCGCTCCTAATTCAGCCGCCGTCGCGAACAGCGAGCCGGTTTTCTTTTCCACGATCTGTAAATAGTCATCGACCTGGAGTTTGAGATCAAAACGACGTTGCGTTTGGATCATTTCTCCCGAACAGATTTCACGCGCCGTCCGCGCAATTGCACGACTGATGTCTGCATTTTCAAAATTTGTGGAGAGATCCAGAGCGTGTGCGAAAAGGCAATCGCCTAAAAGAACACTGAGAGAATTACCCCAGCGCGCGTTGATGGTAGGCTGTGCGCGGCGTCGTTCCGCTTCATCCATGATGTCGTCGTGCACGAGTGTAGCGAGATGAATTAATTCGACGATGATGGCAAGATCGACGTGTCCCGAGTTGATTTCGCCAGTCGCCCCGCCCGCGAGTAGCGCTACAAGCGGGCGCAGACGTTTACCGCGGCCGCCCACGGCATAGGTCACGTAGCCTTCGATGTCGGGATCGAAAGCGGCCGCTTGTTGCGCGATTCGTCTTTCCACTTCGTCGAGATGCGGCTGCACGAGCTGCGCCACCCGAGCTAGCGGTCCAAGCGGAGAAGCGGTTGCCATTTTGCCAGTCCGAATCAGGCCCGAGCGTGCAAAGACTTCCACAAGCGCAGAATAGAGGGGCGGCTTGTGGATTGTCAAAGCAACACCTTACTAGGGACGCAAGTTTCTAACTTGCGAATGGATCATAGCCGCGGCCCTGCCACGGTTGCTCGACGCGCCACACGCGCGTGGCTACAAGAAAAATGTCAGCGTCGCTGCAACCAGTTTTGCGTGCCGTATTTCTGTTGTGCAATTTCACTGGCACGTTCCTCGATTCGCGTAGTCAACGATCTTTCGTCGCAGACTTCCGCCAATTCGCCCGCGAACCGTTCCGCCAGATCATTCCCAAGATCGACGCGTCCGCCGGTCGGACGGACTCGTCGTGTAGCGAGTTGTATACTGCCCTGATGCAGCAAGCCGGCGCGCGTGCGTCGGTGTGCCGCGCCTGCGACTTTGCGCCCATTCATCATCACGTCGGCGCGCACCGGATTGCCAAAACACTGTCCGTTGTAGCTGGCGTCGGTAACCGCGGCAGCGGGGTCAACGATCCCGGCTACAAGTGCGCGCTGTCCAGTCGCAATTAGTGCATTACACAAGGCACGATGAATCTTCTCGTAGATCGACATCGATGATTCGCCGAAGATCGGGTCGCTCGCGGGAATCACAATCGAGTACGTAAGGTCGTCTCCGTGAAAAACAATTCCGCCGCCGGTCCAGCGCCGAACTAAATCGCGCTCAGTCGCATAATCAGCGATATCGGCAAATTTTCCAAAATATCCAAACGACAGAGCAGGGGAATTCCATCGATAAAAACGAATTGACGGAATCGTTACTGCTTCGAGCAGAGTTTCATCGATCGCCATGTTCGCGGCGGCAGACCGGAACGTGAAATCGTAATAGACGTCCAGCTCTGTGAAGATCGGCACGTGAACCTTGTCAACGTCCGATTTCATCCAGAATTTTGCCAACAGCTTCGCGTGGACTGGAGTGCGCGATAATCGGCCGACCAATCACGAGAAAGTCTGCGCCTGAACCCAGGGCTTCACGTGGTGTCATCACGCGTTCTTGATCGCCCGCTTCAGACCACGATGGACGAATTCCCGGAACGACCAGTTTTGTCTTTGTGCCAAATTCTGCGCGGAGCATTTTCACTTCGTGTGCACTGGCCACCAGTCCGTCAATTCTTGCTTCGACACCTAGCTTCGCGAGGCGCAAAACATGGTCATGAATTTCGTCCGAGATTCCAACTTGCCGAAGTGTTTGCTGGCCTGCGCTGGTCAACGCCGTAACGCCTAGGATCGATAAGTTAGTTTTACGCGCCGCGACCGCCGCCCGAATCATCTCTTCGCCGCCGCAAAGATGAATCGTCAGCATGTGCACGCCTAGTTGACCGGCGGATCCCACGGCCCGTTCAACCGTATTCGGGATATCATGCAACTTCAGATCTAGAAAAACTTTCGCACCCGTCGCCAAGACGTCACGCACAATTCCTGGACCTTCCGCAGTGTAGAGTTGAAGGCCGATTTTAAAAAAAGAAATCTGTTCCCGCAGTTGTTCAACAACAGCGAGCGCTTCCTTTTTTGTCGCCACATCAAGCGCGACGATGATTTTATCAGCATTTGTCATGTCAATTGGAACATAGGCCTGCCTGCGGCCTGTGTGTCCAGCGTGGCTTTTACCCGCTGGCTCTGATTCAGCGGGTTACAAACCCGCTGGGCGCACAGGCTACAAGTCTATGTTCCGTTGCCACGGCTGAATTCATCCTGTTCTTCTTCGGTTTTGCTGAACAAATTGCAAATCATGCAAGTGCTCGCGCCGGCGAAGATCAATCTTTCGCTCGAGATCAAGGGCCGACGGGAAGACGGTTTCCACGAAATTGAAACCTTAATGGCGCCGATCTCGTTGGCGGATCGCCTAATGATCGAACGCGGGAAGGCTAGCGGCGGCGGCGTCCAATTTTTCTGCAACGATTCTTCACTGCCGAATGGCGAGGAAAACCTGGTGGTCCAGGTCGGGTCTGGGCGGGGGAAGCAGCGACGCAGCTTCGACGCTGCTTACGCTCAACGAATTGTTCGAAACAAAATTGCCGCGGGAAGCGCTGGCGAAGCTTGCGGAGCCAATCGGTTCAGACGTTCCATTCTTTATCTTTGAATCGGTAGCAATCTGTCGTGGGAGAGGGGAGTTAGTCGCGCCGATGCGATTGCCGCAAGTGTTATCGATTCTGCTCTTAAAGCCGGATTTTGTTGTGCCAACAGGATGGGCGTACTCCCGTTGGCAGGACTCGGTAGAAATTCCGGGGATCTCTTACGCGCCCAAGGAATTCGCGAGTCAAACTTTTATTAATGACCTTGAGCGTCCTGTTCTTGAGAAATTTGTCTTTCTCGCGCATCTCAAAATGTGGTTATTAAACCAGCCGGAGGTGGGCACCGCGTTGATGTCCGGTTCTGGCTCGACGGTTTTTGCCGTGATGCGCCCACACGTGGATGTCGATCTTGTCGCCGAGCGGGCCAAAGCAGAGTTGGATGCGGAACTGTGGACCTGTGCGTGCGAGACGCGATCCGGTTCCGGGTAGCGCACGCGTCTCGCGTGCTGGTTTCGAAGTTTCTCCGAAACACGCTTTCCTTGGACTTCGCTAGTGCCGGAACGTAAGAACTCACAATGAAAGTTCGCGATCGCGAGGACACGCTCGCCAGCATGCGAGATGCGTGCGCTACCCTGACCGGTTTATCGCGGCCCGACGCCACCTACTCGCCTGCACCGCGGCGAAGGCTAGCCCGCGCATATTCGCGATTGAGTTTCGCGATGAAACTGGCGCTGATCTCAGCAGGGCAGACCGCTTCGCATTCGTAAGTGTTCGTGCAATTCCCAAATCCTTCCGCATCCATCACGCGCACCATTTTCAGAACGCGCGCGACGCGTTCGGCGTGTCCCTGGGGCAACAACGATAAATGTGAGACTTTCGCTGCGGTGAAGAGCATGGCCGATCCATTTGGACAGGCCGCTGCGCACGCTCCGCATCCGATGCAGGCCGCGGCTTCCATCGCAAGATCGGCATCGTGCTTGGGAATCGGGATCGAGTTCGCTTCCGGCGCGGAGCCGGCGCGAGCCGATATGAATCCCCCAGCTTGCACAATCCGGTCCAGCGCGCTTCGATCAGTCACCAAATCTTTAACGATCGGAAACGATCTCACCCGAAATGGTTCGACAATGATCGTCGCGCCGTCGCGAAATTTTCTCATGTAAAGCTCACAGACTGCGCCGGGATGGTCGGGTCCGTGTGCTTCGCCGTTGATCGTGAGCGAGCAGGCGCCGCAAATGCCCTCGCGGCAGTCGGAATCGAATGCGATTGGCTCCTCGCCCCGCGCGAGTAACTTCTCGTTTACGATGTCGAGCATTTCGAGAAACGATGTGTTCGGCGAAATGTCGCGCGCTTCGTAATCGACGAGTTTGCCACGCGCTTTCGCGTTCGGCTGACGCCAGACTCTCAAGCGGAAATTCATAGTTGTACAAATGGTAGGGAAGGATCGCCGAGCCGTCCGCGAAACTTAGTCGCCGCGCCCGGCGGTCGCGCCCTACCTATGAAATTTCTCATTTATAGCTGCGCTGGGTTAAGTGCACGGTTTCGAAATGAAGCGGTTCACGATGCAGCTTCGGCGGCGCGATTTGCTCATCACCTTGGAATTCCCATGCAAACACCGCGGCGTGGTTTTCGTCGTCGCGTAACGCTTCACCGTCAGGGGTCTGATGTTCTTCGCGAAAATGTGCGCCGGATGATTCGTCACGGGCGAGGGCATCGGCGCACATCAGCTCGGCAAACTCAAGGAAATCAGCCACCCGTCCGGCCCGTTCGAGCGATTGATTGAAATCTTCTCCGTCACCGGGCACGCACACTTCGCGCCAGAACTTTTCTCGCAGTTCGGGAATTCTTTGCAGCGCTTCGTGCAAACCTTTGGCATTGCGAGCCATGCCACATTTATCCCAGAGAAGAAGCCCAAGCTCGCGATGAATGGAGTCGAGCGAAAGCTTTCCATCGACGTCGAGTAGTTTCTTGATGCGCGCGCCGACCTCGCTCTCTGCTTGCTGAAATTCCGGCGAATCGGCGGGCGGCCGTTTGCCCATCTGGCCGGCGAGATAATTCGGTAATGTGTAGGGCAAAATAAAGTAGCCATCGGCGAGCCCTTGCATAAGCGCACTGGCGCCGAGCCGATTGGCGCCATGATCGGAGAAATTCGCTTCGCCGATCACAAACAAGCCGGGCACGTTGCTCATCAAATTGTAATCCACCCAGAGCCCACCCATCGTATAGTGGACCGCCGGGTAAATCCGCATCGGCACTTTGTAAGCGTTTTCGCCGGTGATCTTTTCGTAAACCTCGAACAAATTGCCGTAGCGTTCACGAATTGTGTCTTCACCGAGGCGCTTGATCGCGTCAGCAAAATCGAGATAAACACCGCGCCCGCCGGGGCCAACGCCGCGTCCTTCATCGCAAACCTCCTTTGCGCTGCGCGATGAAATGTCGCGGGGGGCAAGGTTGCCGTAGCTGGGATATTTTCGTTCGAGATAATAATCGCGGTCCGTTTCGGGGATTTCGTCCGGCGGCTTGCCGGAGTCTTCTTTGCGCTTCGGAACCCAGACACGTCCATCGTTGCGCAGCGACTCCGACATGAGAGTCAACTTCGATTGATGCTCGCCACTGACCGGGATGCACGTGGGATGGATTTGGGTGAAGCAAGGATTTGCGAACAGTGCGCCTTTTTTATAAGCGCGATAGGTGGCGGTGACATTGCAGCCGCGCGCATTGGTTGAAAGATAAAAAACATTTCCATAACCGCCGGTGGCGAGGACAACCGCGTCGGCCGCGTGCTTGCCGATTTTTCCCGAACGCAAGCTGCGGGTGATGATTCCTTTGGCGTTTCCGTTGACAAGCACCAAGTCGAGCATCTCGGTTTGCGGAAACATCTGCACGGTGCCCGCGGCGATTTGGCGGCAAAGCGCTTGATAACAGCCGAGCAAAAGCTGCTGACCGGTCTGCCCGCGCGCGTAAAAGGTCCGTGAAACTTGTGCTCCGCCGAACGAGCGGTTGGCAAGTAAACCGCCATACTCGCGTGCGAACGGCACTCCTTGTTCGACGCACTGATCGATGATCAGATTGCTGACTTCAGCCAACCGATAAACATTCGCTTCCCGTGAACGAAAATCTCCGCCCTTGATCGTGTCGTGAAATAATCGGTAAACACTGTCGCCATCATTCTGGTAATTTTTCGCGGCATTGATTCCGCCTTGCGCTGCAATCGAGTGCGCGCGCCGCGGCGAATCTTGAAAGCAAAAGCATTTCACTCGATAACCCAATTCACCCAGGGTCGCCGCAGCCGATCCGCCAGCGAGACCGCTCCCAACAACGATGATGTCGAATTTTCGCCGATTGTTTGGACTGACCAATCGCGAGTGATCACGATGGCTGCGCCATTTTTGGTCAAGCGGTCCGGATGGAATTTTGGCGTCCAGCGTCCCGATCATAACTGTTGTGCCGGTTTGACCAGTCCAAGCAGGACGGCGACCGGGATCGACGTGTAGCCAACGAAAAGGAGCCAGGCAAAAATTCGACCGCCGACTGCGAGACGCGGCGCGAGCTTCTGGTCATTCAGTCCGAGCGATTGAAAAAAGCTGGATGATCCGTGGCTCAAGTGAAGCGTCAGCAAAAACAATCCGAGCACATAGAAACCGGACACAAGATAATT
>VBQB01000172.1:0-3517 GCA_005887855.1 Verrucomicrobiota bacterium
TGGCTGCTTTGATTAGCTGCACGTTCACGCGCACGGCGTCGCCGCTCTTCTGCACGCTGCCTTCCAAAATGTGAGCTACGCCAAGTTGCTTCGCGATTTCGCGAAGATTTTCAGGTGTGCTTTTGTAATGTTGAGTCGATGTGCGCGAGATCACTTTCAGATCGGCGATCTTGGATAAGCGCGTCAGGATTTCGTCCTGGATGCCGTCGGCAAAATAAGCATTGGCTTTTTCTTCGCTCAGGTTTTCAAACGGAAGCACCGCAATACCTTTTTGAGGCGCAGCCAGCACTGATCTGACGCGATTGCGGGAAAACATTACGATACCGGCGACAATTGCCGCGAGCGCAAGCAACGCTGCCGTCATTGCCGCACAGCGCAGACGCGTCCGGCGTTTCCGCAGGGTCTCGAATTTCCGCGGCAGCTTCGCATTGCCGAATTGATTGTCATAGAGGTTCACGACTGAGACGCGTACACCATGCTTCACTTCGCACGAACCAAGGTCGTGCAGGAGCGGTCGCCACTGCTCGTATTCTTCCAGATCTTCGGCGACGTGTTTGGATAGAAGAATGTGACCAGCGTCCCCGCAATCCATCACCCGTTGCGCTATGTTGAGGCCAGCGCCCGCGAGATTGGCCCGTTCGGTTACGTCCACAACCCCTCGAACGGGACCGCTGTGGATTCCCATCCGAAGTTGCAGATGCGGATGTTCCTTGAGCGCGCGGCTGATCTCCATCGCGCATTGCGCAGGTGCGTCCGGACTCGTGTAAAATACCAGTGCCATCCCGTCGCCGGTTGCGATTTTGATCAAGCGCTCAGACGCGTCGGCTTTTTGAAATTGGTCGGACGCGCGAACAACCTGGTTTAGTTCCTCAACGGCCGCGTGCTGGTCGTTAATCGAAAGCTTCGAGTAGCCTACAATGTCGATGAAGAGAACATGCGCGATCTCCAGCGCGATCTCTTTCTTAGTGTCGGTAGACATCAGGTCAGGCGAGTAAGATTACACAAATTTGATAAGGCGCGTCTCCTTTCGAACGCCGAGAAACCCCGGTTGTCATTTCGCGCCAGGTAGAGCAATTTTTCGCCGTTCATGAACCGGCTGTATTTCGGCGAGCAACGTGACCCATTCGACCGTCGCTCAGGGCAAGCTGTTGCATTCATTTGTCATTCCGAGCCAGGTCGAGAATGGAGCGAGTGGGACGAGCGACATGGACGGTTGCGCAGCGTAGGTAGCTGCGAGAGAATCGGGCGACGAACGAGTCAAATCTCTGAACGTTTTCCTCTAAATGAATCGTTTATACTTCGGCGACAATTTAAAATGGCTTTCGGATCAGAAAGAATTTCCTGACGCGAGTATCTATCTCGTCTATCTCGATCCGCAGTTTAACTCCAACGCCGATTACAACGTCCTCTTTCGTGAGCCGAGTGGGCAAGTAAGCCAAGCGCAGTTCCACGCCTTCACTGATACCTGGAGTTGGGCCGATGCCGAGACTACCACCAGTTCATCCACCAATGCCCGAACGTCACTCGCATTATCGTGTCTTGCATTTCTCCCGATGACTGCCTTGAAAGCGCGCTAACGAATGAGTTCGGAAGAGAGACGAGCTAAGAACGCCGAGCGTCAACGGTCCTGGCGAGCTCGCAACCCGCAGAGAGCAAACGCGATTGCCGCTGCTGGCAGGCAACGCAATCGGGCGAAGATCGCTGCAAGCTGGAGGGCCTATTACGAGAAAAACAAGGCGCAACTCTATAAGAAGAAGCAAGCTTACCTCGCCCGCAATCGGGAAAAGCTAAGGCAGTGGAAACGATCAGATTACGAACGGCACCGAGAGAGCTATATCGCCCGTGCGCGTAAGCGTTGGCGCGAGAGGAACGAGGAATGCCGCGCCTACGAGGCGAAGCGTTATCGTGAAAACAAACCCGTCGTGCTCGCGCGGCACCGCGATTACGTCAACCGCAACCGCGAGAAGATTCGCGTATATCTGCGTTTTTACGCGAAGAGCCCCAGAGGGCGCGCAGTTCAGGCAACATCTAATCGACGGTGTGCGGAACGAGCGGCGGCGTATAAGAAGGCCTGGGCTCTACGCAACCGAGAGAAGATTGTGATCAATTCGCGGATTCGCCGCGAAACTGATATGTCGTTCGCGATTGGAGTGGCTCTTCGGACTCGGATGGCTCAGGCGCTGCGTAAGTACCAAAGAGCCCAGCGCGAGAGCGTAACAGCGTCGATGAGGAAACTTCTAGGCTGTACAGTCGGCCAGCTAGTCAAATACCTTGAATCTAGGTTTCTGCCTGGGATGTCCTGGAAAAATCGCAAGCTTTGGCACATCGATTACATTCGACCACTTGCCTCCTTTGATTTGACTGATATCGAACAGCAGCAAATCGCATTTCACTACACAAATCTTCAGCCACTCTGGGCCAGCGATAACATCCGCAAGGGCGCGCGTCCCGCTGCGCATACGGCGCGCGACAACGTTGCCGCAGGATCTGAGATCGCAACGATCTGAGCATTAAGTTGGATAAATCCCAAGCTGATATGCCCGACGAGCCCGCCTCGGCCGGGCGATTCGCATCTAAGCTCTGGCACGACAAAGATTATCCGCGCATCCAGATTCTAACCGTCGAAGGCCTGCTCAATAACACCGAGCGCATTGACGCGCCACCACAACTAAATCCGTTCGCGATGGCCGCACGCGAGACTGCGGCACACAAACAAACAGAAATGTTATGAGTCCGACTTCGGCGGCAATCGATCGTTGAAGGATTTTGGATGAGGAAATGGATTATTCGGCGGGAAGGAATGGACGCCACCGCACTACACGGTCCGCTCGGCAGCTTTCCAGATCGTGAGATAACCGAGGATGAATATACTGACGCGGTTGCGATTCGGAAAAACCTACCGGTCCTTCTGATGGCAGACCACCGACGTTATTTGTGGTGGTTTTGTGATCGTGTTTACCATTATCCGAACAGCGAACATGACCCTGAGGTAATTAAGGGTTTGATAACTCAAAAGATGCAAAGAACTGAACGTCGGCGGCAATGGGCGGTCGAGACAGCCAAGCACGACGACATTAAAACATAGACCAAAGTTACTCGCTGATGCCGCCGCGTTTCTGTTTGTGCCACTGTCGACGCCACTCGGACCGAGGAATTGCCCCGTTCTGCTCGAGAAGATCGTAAACGTGTGCTTTGATAGCAGTGACTTCGGCCTTACCGGTGATGTTATCTGTCGAGAGCATTTTGAAAACCATTGTCGTTTGTTCGAACTCCCAGAAAAACAGATTTAGATAGTCTTCAATCATCTCAAGAACGGTCTTGAACGCGCCGAACTGCACGACGGGAAGAGACGCCACTTTGAGACCTACGTTGCGGTCAAAATGAGCAATACGCTTATGACGATGCGTGCGGATGTCAGCGGCGGCGTCCCAAATTTTATTCAGGGACGTATCGACCTTAGCCGCAAAGTCGGAACTCTTTGCCGATGGAACTGCGTCTCTTAGCGTCCAGACAGAGA
>VBQB01000172.1:3728-11513 GCA_005887855.1 Verrucomicrobiota bacterium
CGAATTTGATTATCGTTTTCATACTCTGCTCCAAAAGAAAGCCTGGTTCGGCGCGACGCCGAAACCAGCACGCGAGACGCGTGCGCTACCCAACGCCGCTGTCTCGAATCGCTCGGAGTTTCAGCCTGAGCGCATTCAAGCGAATGAAGCCGGTGGCGTCGCTTTGATCGTATGTTGATGCATCGGTTCCCTCCATCGTTGCGATCTGCGGGTCGTACAAACTCTTCGGGCTCTTGCGGCCAGCGACGATGATGTTGCCTTTGTAGAGTTTTAGCCTAACGACGCCGGTCACATCGCGCTGTGTTTCTGTGACCAGAGCTTGAAGGGCCTCGCGTTCGGGCGAGAACCAAAAACCGTTGTAAACAAGCTCGCTATACTTCGGGATCAGGCTGTCGCGCAGGTGCATGACTTCGCGGTCCATGGTCAGCGTTTCCATTTGCCGATGGGCAAAATGAAGAATGGCGCCTCCCGGCGTCTCGTAAACGCCCCGTCCTTTCATTCCGACAAAACGATTCTCGACAATGTCAACGCGACCGATGCCGTGTTTTCCACCGAGCTTGTTGAGCGTCTGCATGACTTGAAGTGGCGTAAGCGCCCCCGCTTGCGCGTCGGCATCCCGCAACCGAGACGGTCGCGCTACATTAATGCAATTGCCGTTTTCGAACGTAAGATCGAGATACTCTGGTTCGTTCGGGGCATCTTCGGGCGCGACGCTTAGTTTATACATGTCGCGCATTTCGCGTGAGCTGGCGTCGAACCAAGGATCCTCCAGCACACCGCTCTCGTAACTGACGTGGAGAAGATTGCGATCCCTAGAGTACGGCTTTTCCGCGCTCGCCTCTACCGGGATTTCGTTCGCCTTTGCGAACGCGATCATCTCGGCGCGACCGGAAAATTGTTTGCGAAAGCGTTGTTCGCGCCAGGGCGCAATTATGCGCAGATCAGGCGCAAGAGCGGCCGCGGCAAGTTCAAAGCGAACTTGATCGTTCCCCTTCCCCGTCGCTCCGTGCGCGATCGCGTCTGCTTTTTCCACCCGCGCGATCTCCACCATTCGTTTGGTGATCAGCGGTCGCGCGATGCTGGTACCCAGAAAATATTGACCTTCGTAGATCGCGCCGGCCTGAAACATTGGAAAAATGAAATTTCGGGCGAATTCTTCGCGCAGATCTTCGATGATGCACTTCGCTGCGCCGGTCTTGAACGCCTTTGCTTCCAAGCCATCAAGTTCTTCCTCCTGGCCGATGTCCGCGCAAAAGGCAATCACTTCCGCCTGATAATTCTCTTTGAGCCAGCGGAGAATGATCGATGTGTCGAGCCCGCCGGAATATGCGAGGACAATTTTCACGAATGATAAATGCGACGGTCATAGACCGCCGCTATAGAAGATCGACAATCAATCGCCGAAGGAGATTTCGACGTCACGAGCGGTTTGCACCATCTCGCCATTAGGTGGAACCAAGCGCAGACGATTGACGGCGTCGGCAATGGGCACATGGCGTACTTGATAATTTTGATAGCTGACCATCGATCCAAAGTGTCCTTCGTTGGCTAGTTGCACTGCTTTCACTCCGAAGCGCGTGCCGAGAATCCGGTCGAGCGTAGTGGGCGCACCGCCGCGCTGTAGATGCCCAAGGACACAGGAGCGCGTCTCTTTGCCGGTACGGTGGGCGATTTCACGCGCAACGATTTCGCCCATGCCGCCGAGCTTAAATTCGCCATCCTTCGTCTCGCGCATGACTTGCTGGCCGTCTTTTGATTTCGCGCCTTCTGCCACAACAACCAGCGAGCCGAGATAGCCGGCGGCATCGCGCGCCTTAATTGCAGTCGCAATCCTGTCGTAATCAAACGGGATCTCCGGAATCAAAATGATATCCGCGCCACCGGCAATTCCACCATGCAATGCGATCCAGCCGGCATGGCGTCCCATCACTTCCACGACCATGACGCGTTTGTGGCTCGTGGCACTGGTGTGTAATCGGTCGAGCGCATCCATTACCATCGCGACTGCGGAATCAAAGCCGAAAGTCATCGCCGTGGCTTCGAGATCATTGTCGATCGTTTTAGGGACGCCGATGCAATTGATGCCCGCCTCTTGCAGTTGCTGCGCGGTGACCATCGAACCGTCTCCCCCTATAACGATCAAAGTTTTCACGCGCAGCTCATTCAAAACTCGCCGAGCATTCTCGATTACTTCTGCCGGGACGATGGTGCGCTCTCCCGCGCCGACTTTGGCGACGAAATGGCCGCGGTTGGTGGTACCGATAATCGTACCTCCCAGAGCCATGATCCCATTAATGCTTTTGCGATCGAGAATGACGTGATCGCCGGGCGGAAGAAGTCCTTCGAATCCATCACGAAAACCGACCACTTCCCAGCCGAGTTTCTCCGCCGCAAGCACAACTCCGCGCAGAACAGCATTCAGTCCCGGGCAATCGCCACCACTGGTCAGAACGCCAATTCGTGGCTTCATTTTCGTAATCGCTCGATCAGAGCATATTTTTTGAATCGGCGAGGCGACCGCCAGCGGCCCATTGGTCGTAGAGCTGCCACCCGCGTTGCACAAGCCCCGCGCCCTCGCCGAATCGATTCGTGCTGCCAAGGAGCACCACGATCAAATGGCGCGGATACACCGTTATCGCCTTGCCTTGGGTCACGATCTCTGGCTCGCGATTGGCGGTTAGAATCAAACAATCGCCTGCTCGCGCTGTGCGGCCGGTCTTGACTCCGTCGACGCCCATTTTGCCAAGAAGCTCGTTCGTGTTGCGAAGTATATAATTTAATTGATGTCCACCGCGATCGAATGAAATTTGACGCTGCTTTTGCGACACATAAAAACGGAAACTTGCTTTGTTCATAGCGTAGCGGGTCAGACGCGCCATATCCTCCGCGGTTGAAAACGGCATCGGCCGGACTTTATCGTCGACGCCATGTGGATTGACAAACCGGGTGCGCTCCATCTTCAACTGTTTGGCCAGCGCGTTCATCTGGGTAACGAACGCGTCGACCGACGTCATTTGCGATCCCAATTGCGAGCCGACGTGCTGTGCCAACGTGAACGCGGCAATGTTGTCCGACTGAACGAGCGCGGCATAGAGAAGATCGCGCAACGCGATCCTGTCGCCAGGCTGAAATCCGATATTATTCTCAAGGCTTCCGACGAAAGCCTCCGGCGGAATCGTCGCAACCTGATTGAGGTTCCCGCCTTTGCGCTCTGCCCAATCAAGCACCACGCTCGCGGTCGCGATTTTTGTTAGACTTCCGACTTGGCGTTTCTTTCTCGGCTCCTCGCTTTGTAAAATGTAGCCGGTCTGCGAATCGACAATGATGAATGCTTGGGCGCCAGCGGCCGAACGGAGAGTGACCGCAGTCGCAATAAATGCCAAAAAGGCGATGAGATATCGGTGTGAAAATGTCACGGTTAGGCTCGAACCGCAGCACCTTAATCGGCGTGTTCTGATTGGCAACATCAATCAACCGCAAACTGGATTGCACGCAGGATCTTGCGAGACGTGTAAAGCAACTTCAGGCGATAAAACTCGCTGCCTCAGCTGGTTTTCTGAGGCGCCCGCGCGCGGCTCACCAGCAAGCGCATCAAAAAATAGACAATTAAAGCGGACGGCACCGCCAGGAAAAGCGAACCGACCAATGCTGGCCAGACGATTCGCGAAAAGAGGTGCCAGCTTAGATAATCGTGCAAGCCGAAATGCCCAAAGCGCACGCGATCCGGCGCGGAATGATGCAAAGTCCACCAACCAAGTTTGTATTCCGCTAAATAGATCGCCGGCATGGCGAAGATCAGTACGTCATGCAACGTCACGGCGATTGCCGCCGCGATTTTATTACATCGACATATCCATGCGACGACGATGGAAAGCAGCGTTTTTAAGCTCCAGAGCGGAGTGAAACCGAAAAAGATTCCGATGGCAGAGCCGAGTGCAATCGAATGCGGGCTGTCGGCGATTGTCATCAGCGTCATGTGGTGCGCAATCAGCCAGCGCTTCAGCCGCGCCAGCGGCTGTGGCAAACGTGACTCGTAAACTGGCGTTGCCGCCGGCTGTGATTCCTGCACGGCCGAAGCGTAAACTAAAACAGCTCAAGTGTCTGGGGCGGAGCTGAGAACAATTGGCCGAGTGCCACGCGCAAACGAGCGGCCGCTCGCGGGGCGTAATCGAGATTGTTGTTATTGAAAATCACGTGTAGCTCGCGCGTCTTCCGGACCAGCTTCTTGCTTCGCTCCGCAACTTCCGCAATCTCCGTATCGCTGTAATCATAATCAAAGCGCGCCGCCACAGTTTTTCCGGAGAGATAGCCACGTGCGTTTCGTCCGTGAAGCCGGAGATAAGCAGTGCTTGGATTGGTGATTTCATCAAGATCAGAAGGCATGATGGTGAAATGTTCGGCCATTGGCCCGTCGACGTTGACAAAGATCGCATTGTGCTCCTTCAAGAAATCGATTGTCGGTTTTAACTGTTCACCGATCGCCCAGTTGCGATTTCGAAATTCAATCGCCAGTCGATAATCGCCCAACATATCGATTAAATGCTCAAGCTCGCTCAGCTGATGCTTTCGTGGAGAAAATGCCGGCGAAAGCTGCAGAAGAAGCACGCCAAGTTTCCCGTCGGCACGCAAAATCGACATCGAGCGCAAAAAGACGCTGAGCATCGCTTCTTCCAGAGCCGGCGTGAGCTTTACTTTACCTTTTCCGTCGGTCCCCGCGCGCTGCTGCAAATCCGGCGGCAACAATTTCGCCGCTGTCGAATGAAACGAAAAGAGCTGGTGCAGTTTCACATCGAAGGTAAACCGATCCGGCGTGGCGGCACACCAACGCTCAACCATTCGCAGATCAGGCACCGAATAAAACGTCGAATTCACCTCCACCATGTCAAAGTGTTGCGCGTACCAACCGAGCCGCTCATCCGCGCGCATCCCTTTCGGATACCAATGTTGAACGAAACCCGGATCGGACCAGCTCGCAGTTCCGACGAGAATTTTGCCGCTTTTCGATTGCACCGAGCTTTTCTGAGGCACGCGAAACAGGAACCGCGAGTCGTGGAGAAAGCAAACAACTCTCCACTGGATGCAGGAGCGGAAGAATTGCCTGCGAGGGCGGCCCCGCCACACGCGGCGCTAAAGAACCACCGGAGAATTGGTTGCGGGGGCGGGATTTGAACCCGCGGTCCCGCAGTTGCGGGATTATGTGCCTATTCGTCCTATACCGGTCAACTGGTAAAATCCCGCGCCTCCTTTTTGCCTCTTAATAAGAAGTTCCAGTTTCCGAGCCTCCGAGAGATTCAGCGATTCGCTCTGCCAAACTAATTTCCAAGGCCCTTTACCTTTGGTCCATCTGGAGAAGCCGGAATTATGCTGCTCGATTCTACGTGCAACATCGTCGGATAGCCCAACGTAAAACTTTCCTTCGCGATTTTGGAGGACGTAGACGCGATAAGTTGCCGGCATGCGGCACGAAGAAATTGGTTGCGGGGGCGGGATTTGAACCCGCGGCCTTCAGGTTATGAGCCTGACGAGCTACCAGGCTGCTCCACCCCGCGTCTTTACTTATGTCGACGAAGACGGCGAAAGCAAATTGAAAAGTGATTGTCGGCGAGGATGATCTTAGAAATCCAAAGATTGGCTCCAGCGGTAGGAATTCGCGAACCTACGGAACCGCCTCTGATCGAGAGGCGGTTACGCATGATGACGCACATCCTGACGCACTCGATTTAAGCCGGTTGGTTGCGGCGTGGCCACTGCTTCCGGCGACGCTGCGATCAGCGGTGCTGGAAATTGTACGATCGTTTGTCGCAGAGATGGAAGGGAGCCGACCATGACGCCAGCGGAGCTGTTGCAGCAAATTCTTCGCGGATCTACACCACCTTGCGTAGTGCGAAAATAATAGGCTTACTAAAAATTGCCCGGGTGATCAAACTCGACCAAAGGTAGGCCTCTCAAACCTAAAATCGCTTTGGGCTATTGCTATCGCTTTGGTCGCCACCGGTCGGCTTGTCTCCGCAAATCTCATTGTTAATCCCGGCTTTGAGACCGGCGACTTCACCGGCTGGACAACCACACCCGCTGCGAGCGGAAGCATTTTTGCCGTCGTCCCCACCTTCGCGCACTCCGGCACCTACGCCGTCTCCTTCGGCGCGTTCGGCGCGGATTTGGACGCCATCAGTCAGACCTTCGTGACGACACCCGGCACTCTGTACGACCTAAGCTTTTGGCTAACCAACAGTTTTGATAACAACGAGTTTCGGGTAACCTTTGGCGGTGTTACCGTGTTGGACCTCATTGATTCGGGCGACCTACCTTATACGCAATTCACCTTTACCGGCCTTGCAACGGGCAGCTCAATGACCTTGGAGTTCGCCGGACGAAACGCCCCCAGCTTCTCTTATCTCGACGACGTTTCGGTGACGCCCAGCTCCGGCGTCCCCGATTCCGGTTCCACCGCAATGCTGTTCGGGGTAAGTGCTGCTGCCCTGCTTCTGGCCAGGATGCGTTTCCGCCGAATCGCCTAGCGGCCAGCTCGTTGGCATCAGAAATAGTGGCGAACTAATCACTTATCACCATTCACTTCCGCTCAACGCAGCATCGGCTGCTCCATATTCGCGAGCGCATAAGCGAAGACCGCGACGACAGCGGAGTTCTCGGCCAGTTCTTTGGGCACGATTTTATCGAGAGTGTCGGCCGCCTTGTCCCGACTTGAGCGCGTTTTCGCGAGCGAGAGCTGCTGATCGAGACGACAACATCTCCAAATAGATCACCTTCCACGAGCCGCGAAAGCGTTTCGTCGTTCTTGTGAGCTTGTGCATTGGGTCGTTGTCCTGAATAGACCTGCGTTTAAGATCATCAGTTTGCCCGATGTAGAGCTTGCCATCGGGATTTTGCAGAACGCAAAAACGAAGAAGCTCATCCATTTAAAAATTGGCTCCAGCGGTAGGATTCGAACCTACGACCAATCGGTTAACAGCCGACCGCTCTACCACTGAGCTACGCTGGATCGTTTTCGCGCTCGATTGAGAGCCGTACATGTTGCCCACACGCCGTTGCGCGGCAAGTCGTACCTTAATCCAATCAAAATCGATATGGAAAACAAAAGCCGTGTCTTGATTATTCAGATCGCTTGGCTCAGTTCTGGCGCAATATCAGTATGACCCGGCCAGATCGCACGCGTACGGCGAATACAAATAAACCTTTCGAATCGAACCGCTGTCTTCCCTAAGATCAACCGATGGCCATTCGCGCGCTCTTATCGTCGTGCTTTTCCTCGGCGGTGTTCAACTGCGCCGATGGACTTGGGACGAAACGAGGCACGTTCGTTTCCAGCACGATATCGTCAACGGCTTTTACTGGGGCAGCGAAACATTGGCGGAAGCTCGTCGATTATCACCCGACGAAGCCTCTGCTAATTCTTGGACGGCATTCGTCCGCGGCTATTTCGCACTCTATGACCGGGTGAAGCGCGAGGCATACGAGAACGATTATCGCCTGGATTATCCACCATTGCGCCTTCTGGTGATGTCGATTTGGGCGCGGCAGGTGCGCAGTGACTTCCCGGGAGTCGATGACGGACACCCAAAGCACGTCAAACCGCTGCTGAACGTGAATCTCTTCTGCGAATTGCTTTCCGCAGTGGCGATTTTCCTCCTCGTCCGTTTGTGGGTGCGGCGATCGTCTGGTGCAACGCGCTCGCGCTTGCTGCGTGGTATGCCACTGCCGCATCGCGCTGAGATTTGCGGTCTGGCGGCGGCCGGCGTTGCCTGGCTTGAACCGTCAATGATTCTC
>VBQB01000172.1:11653-20339 GCA_005887855.1 Verrucomicrobiota bacterium
CCCTGCGCGTACTCGCCGGTTTCGGTACGACGGTGGCATTGCTGGTTTCACCATGGCTCCTGCGCAACCCCGCAGCCTGGATCGCCGTCGCGATTGCCGCCAGCCTTAGCTCATTATTTTTCCTACGGCACAGAGAACGCCATGCAGGAGCGTGGGTAGCCGGCCTCACTGCGTGTGCGGTATTTGTCGTCGGCGCCTTTGACGGCGGCCGCTTCGCGTGGCTGCAGATCGGTTTTCTCTACGGCAGCGAGCATTACCCCTATCTTTTCATTAGTTCGTGTTACAACCTGCCGTCACTTCTCTCTAGTCTGGGCTGGTCGCTGAAGGATCCCTTCTGGTCAGGTGACTTCGGTCCGCTGCATTTCACCCTCACACTTCAATGGACGCTGCGCTTGTTGTATCTCGGCGCATTGGTGCTCTGCGCGCACAGTGCGGCACGGCATACACGTAATCGCGATCCCCGGCTCCTGATCGCTATCGCCGCACCCTGGCTGCTAATGTTCGCATTGCTAGGCCAAATGCAGGAGCGCTACTTGATGTGGGGCGCGGTCGTAAGCGCCGTCGCGCTCGCTGTGAACGTCAGATTGACTGTGCTCCATTTCATCATCTCGATCGCAAGCACGGCAATGATCGTGCACGTGATGCTAATCGATAAGAAACTCGACCCGACGCTCCACGCGATTGATGTATTCAACGGCGTTCGAGCTTACGCCTCGGTCCTGGTGCTGGGCTCCGTGGCGGTTTGTTTATGGAACATGCTTTCCGCACGCATTCCCGTTTTCCAAACCGGGCGAGCCGAATCAAGCGAACCTGCTCTTTCGCTCGGCCCTGCGCCGGAAGAAGTCTGATCGATTGCGCAAACTCTGCCGATTTCCCGATGTACGCATCAACGCGCGGATCTTTCTGCCATCGTTGACCACTCCTATTGTCGCGCCAGTCGCCGGAACAAAAGTGCGCCGAGCACGATAAAGAGAATGTTCGGAAACCAGACAAGCAGCTCGGGGTGCACAGTCGGATTTCCGCGCAACGTGTCGCCGATGATGATGAAGAGAAAATAGGTAATGGCGACGATCAATCCCATGGCGAAGCCAATTGAAGTTTCGCGGCGATGCGCTGTGACCCCAAGGGGCACACCGATAATCGCGAACGCGATACAGGCGAACGGAAATGAAAACCGTTTGTTTATTTCCGTGCGGCTGGCGCTGCGCTCCCGTTGATTTTCGCTTTTCAACTGCTCGAGCAATTGCTCGATCGACAATGCGGAACGGCTTGGCCGCTTTTTCTCCTTCTCGTATAACTCGTCGAGACTAATCGGCAATGTGCCCTCTTCCATGTTGATTCCGTCTCGAATCTTGCGCAGGTCCAACGGGTCCTTTTCGTCGCGCGTCTGATAACGCGCCTGGTAAAGGTGCATGAGAATCTGTTTATTCGCCAAGTCGGCTTCGAGCATGCCGGTACGGGCGTAGGTTACTTTGACCGGCAGCGCGTTGTCGTTCATTTCAAAGACAGTGATGTTCTCGAGCTTGTTGCCTTCTTTCTTGCCCACATAGATCTTTCGTCCGGGAAATTGATCGATCACCTGATCGCTGCCAAAAAGTGCCATTGGGTTGCGCGTCGCGAGATCGAAAATCGTGCTGCGCAATTTTTCCTGCGCGGCTGGCGCGGCCTGCACATTGAGCCAGAGGCAGATCGCAGTGCAAACGAGGGCAAGCCCGCCGAGCGGAATGCAAATGCGCGAAATGCTCACGCCGTTCGAACGCAGCGCGATCAGCTCGTTATCAGCAGAGAGCCGCCCGAATACGAGCAAGATCGCGGTCAGCAATCCCCACGGAATCGTAAAGATGAGCGAGAACGGCAGTACGTAAGCAATGAACGTGATTAGGTATTCCATCGGCACGTCGTGATTCACCAGCAGAGGTAGAAGCTTGCGGAAAATATTTCCGACGACGAGGACCAGACTCAGAACGGCGATGGCAAAGAGCACATTGACCACCAATTCGCGACTGATGAACCGATCGATCAATTTCATTTCTCAGTGCACAGATTAGCACAAATTGGCAGGAGACGCCGCGCGGCGACGCCCGCGGACGGCGCGGCACGCTGTCCCTACCAAAATCCGCAGAATTTGCTAACATGTTCCCCTGGGATGAAGACCGACATGTACGACGTCGCCATCGTTGGCGGAGGACCGGCCGGAAGCACGGCTGCGACCCTGCTCGCGCGCGCGGGCCGGCGCGTGGTCGTTCTCGAGCGCGAAAAATTTCCGCGCTTTCACATCGGTGAATCGCTTTTGCCATTCAGCACCCAAACGTTCGACCGCCTCGGTGTGCGCGAAAAACTTGATCGCACTTTTTTGCCGAAATACGGCGGCGAGATAGTGGCGGCATGTGGAACGAGGGGCGTGAAATTTTATTTTAAGGACGGGTTTCGCTCGCGCCGCGACCGCGCCTATCAAGTTACCCGCTCCGAGTTCGACAAACTTCTTCTTGATCACTCGCGCGAGAACGGCGCTGAAGTCCGCGAAGAAACCGAAGTAAAAAAAATCGCCTTCAAGCCCGACCGCGTGACGATCGACATCGAAACTTCCACCGGTGTAAGCGAAACGCTCGAAGCCAGGTACCTGCTCGATTGCAGCGGGCGCCAAACCGTGCTTGGCAATTTTTACAATCTCAAAAGGACCTACGATCATCTCCAGAAATTTTCCGTCTTCGCGCATTACGAAAATGTCGATCGTGCCGAAGGGATCGACGGCACGCTTATTCGCATGGTCCGGGGACTCGATCGCTGGTTCTGGATGATCCCGCTCACACAAACCCGCATGAGCATCGGCGTTGTCATGGACTCAGCGACCTTTCGCGCGATGAAACTTTCGCCCGAGGCCACACTGGAAAAATGCATCGCCGAGCAACCAATGGTGTTCGAGCGAATGAAGCGGGCCGAGCGTGTCTCACCCGTTTATTCCGCAGGCGATTACTCCTACCGCAACGCAAAATTTTCCGGCGACCGCTGGCTACTCGCGGGCGACGCTGCCGCATTTATCGACCCGGTTTTCAGCAGCGGCGTTTTTCTCGCCATCATGTCCGCGGAAAAAGCCGCCGACACGCTCGACGAAGTTCTGCGGAGCGAATGGCGCAGGCGGCGCCTATTCAAAAATTATTCCCGCTGCATTAATCGCATCATGGACGTCTATCTTACGATCGTGAACTCGTGGTATCGACGCGGCAAAGAATTCATCGAAGTATTTCTTAATCCGACCGACACCATGCAGATCGCCGCCGCGGTCAACGCCGTGCTCGCCGGCAACGAAGGCAAAAGTTTCCAGATTAAATGGCGAATGTGGCTGTTTTACTTTTTCGTCAACGCGCAACGCTTTCTTCCGCTTTCGCCGCGGCTTTCCCTTGTTCCGCAAATGGAAACATCGCCGAGTCCAGCGGAACCGATCGGCGCGATTCCATAAGCGCAATGTCGATCTTGCGTGCCATCGTCATCGCGCTGGCGGTTGCCGAGCTAACGAGCTGTGCTACAACTTCGCGGCATCAGTTCGCGGAACCGACGCCTGATTGGCAGGTGCGCAGCGGACAGCTTTTGTATCGCGCACCGAAGATTACGCTTATCGGCGACGTGCTCGTTCGATCTTCACAGACGGGTGATTTCGAGCTGACGTTTTCGAAAGGTCCGGGCGTAACGCTTTTGATGATTCGCCAGGACGCATCCTTCGCTGAAGTCAAAGGCGTTCTAGCGCAGGGCGGTTGGTCCGGTCCAGTCGAACAAGCGCCACAACAACTGCGCGGCTGGCTTGAGCTGCGAGACAAACTCAGCCGCTCGCCAGATCGACACTCGGTGCAATACGCCACTGGCAGCGAAACCTTCCAGTTTCGCTTTTAAGTAACGTCGCGCGCGTCGCCGGATCGGCGATCCCGGCTACAGCATTGCCATCTCTGTATTAATTCGTGTTCATTGGGGTCGCTCATGCGCATCAGTGATTTTATCGCGCGGATTATTACGGAGCAGCGCACACTCGTTTGGTGTGGCGTTGCTGTGCTCGCCGCCGCGTGCATCATCATCCTGGTTACTTCGCTGCGACTCGACTCTGATGTACTCAATATCTTGCCGGCCAGTTTCCGGTCGGTTGAAGGATTGAAAATTTACGATCGCGAGTTTGAACAGACCCGCGAGCTTACCTTCGCGCTTCTTTGCGGCCCGGCTGACGTTGATAAGCTTGAAGAATTCGCACCGGTTTTCGCTGAAAAATTGCGGCAGCAACCCTGGTGCACGCGCGTGCTAGCGGGTTCGCCCATGGCCACACCGGATGGAATTCGTGATCTGCAATCAATCGCGGTGCCGTTGTTCCTGAATCTCGAAACAAGCGTCTTCAACGAGACCATGTCGATCTTGGAACCGCAGAAAATTCGCGATCGCCTCCATCGATTGCGCCAGCAGATCGAAGCGGGCTCCCCCCGGGCGGAGTTCGAACTCTCATTTGATCCGCTCGGCTTGATTGCACCGGCGCTCAAGCCTTTTGCAGAAAGCACCGCGATCGAAGAAGAGCAGCCGCTTACCTCATCTGACCGGACGATGCGCGTTTTCCTTGCAGTGACCAACCAATCGTCGATTAGCGCGTTCGAATGCCAACGGTTGATGCGCCGCGTAAATGCATTCCGTGCAACTGCGCACGAGGGATGGGATGGCGGCCCGTTGGAAGTCCTCGTGACGGGGCGTTCGGCGTACGTGTCGGAAATTTCACTGAGCATGCGCAATGACGTCCTCGCGACATTGGCCGGCTCAGTTGTGCTGGTGGGCAGCATCTTCTTTGTCGGTTTTCGACGATGGCTGCCGTTGCTGGGTATGGGATTTTCGCTTCTTCTCTCTTGTTTGCTGGCGCTCACACTTGGCTTGCTCATTTTTGGACGGCTCAGCATGGTAAGCGTGGGATTTTGCGCCATTCTGGTTGGTCTGGGCGTTGACTTCGCGATTCTCATCTTTGGACGGTATCAGCAGGCGCGCACTGATGGAGAATCGCATCGCCAAGGCATCGCCACGTCGGTTGCAAAGCTTGGCAAGGCGATTTTTTTTGGCGCGCTTACAACTGCGGTCGGTTTTCTCGCGCTTGTCCTGAGCGGATCGATGGGTTTCTCCCAACTCGGGGTGCTGATCGCAATCGGCATTTTCGTTGCCGGCCTGTTGATGTGCTCGGTTTTGTTTCTTTTTATTGGTGAACGCCAAACGCCACTCCGCCACGATTGGGTCTTCGATATCGTAAGAAAATATGTCCGATGGACTGTGCGGCGTCCCGCACCGATGCTGATTTTTTCAACTGCACTCTTGTTGCTGTTGACTGCGATCGGCTTTTCGCCAATTCCGCCGCTTCACTTCGAGGCGAGCACCCGTTCACTCGAGCCGAAAAACAGTCGCGCCAGTCTTGCCCTTCAGAAGATCATGCACAAAATGCCGATGCGCTGGGAACCAGTGCTGACAATTGTCCGTGCGAGCAATCCACAGGCGCTGCACGACGACTGGCAGAGAATTGCCGCGCATTGGCGCGAACTCCAAGCCGCTGGCAAAATCAAAAGCTTCTCCACACCAGCGGCGCTTTGCCTTTCGCCGAACGCGATGCAAACAAATCGAGAACAGTTGAGCGCGATCAATTTTCCAGCTACGCGCGAGACACTTGAAGAAACTCTCGATGCCGAAGGATTCAGCCGCGATTCATTCGTACCGGCCTTTAGCCTGCTCGATGATTTACGACACGTTGTCGATCCAGGCACGCCTCCGCCAAACTGGCGCGCGCAATTGCCAAAATCATCAAGCTGGTGGTTTTTGGTCGATCGATACTTCGCACAAGATCCCCTGCTCACCATGGGATTCGTCACGACGAATGAACGCCTCTCCACACACGCACAGTGTGAAGACTTGGGACGTAATCTGCCAGTGGCCGGGATTCCGATGATCCTCACGGGCTGGAGCTACGCTCTCGCGGATCTCTTGCCATGGTCGCACCGACAACTCCTTATCATTAGCGCGTTGATGGCGTTTTTCGATGTGTCGCTGCTGGCAATCTTATATCGCGACTGGCGTCTGTGGCTCATCCAGGTCATCACCCTCGCGTTCGGGATCGGAGCGATGATTGCTTCGATGAAATTACTGCACATCGATTTAAACATGCTCAACGTGCTGTCGTTCCGTCTCGTGCTAGCGATCGGCGTGGATTATGGGATTTATGTTGTGCTCGTCTGGCAGAAAACACGGGAGATTGAGCACGATGTCGCAGGCGTGGTGAAGCCGGTCCTGCTCGCGGGATTGACGGCAGTCGCTGGCTTCGGCTCTCTCGGCTTGGCGCGCAATCCTTCTCTCAGTGGACTTGGTATTACGTGTGCCATTGGCATCTTTTGGAGCTTGGTGGCGACGATTTTCTTTACGCTGCCAGCAATGGCGGCGGCTGAACCGAAGCTGGGCCGCGAAGACAAAGTTGACGTGTCATAACCCCGATGAATCTCATGCCCAGGATTTTTTCGATCGCGATCGGTTTGATTTCGCTGACGAGTTTTGCCAATGCCGATCCGCTTTCAACGACCGATCTCACAAATCTGCTTGCACGAATTCGTGAGAACCGGACTACCCAGGCCGATTTTCAGGAACAAAGGGTTATGCGTTTAATGACCAAACCGATTTTGAGTTTGGGAAGGGTTTGGTTCCAGCCGCCGAACAGGTTCCGGCGCGAAGTGAAGGGTAATTCGCCCAGTCTGACCGTAAGCGATGGTCGCGAACTCTGGATTTATTATCCCAATTTTAAATCGGCCGAACGTTATTCCTTGGGCAAGCGGTCGCCGATCGATTCGCTTATTGCGGCGATTAATTCCGCCTTGAATCTCGAAAATGTTGAAAACACCTTCCACGTCACCGGGACAAAGATCGACAGTGGATACGAGCTGGAACTGACGCCTCGCACGGCGTCAATGAAACGAGTCTTTCAAAAAATGACTCTGCGCCTCAACAGTAACTTGCAGGCTGAACGCACCGACATGTTGCAGCCGAATGGCGATCGGATCGTGACCAGCTATTCCAATCAGACACGCGCGCCGCTTCCTCCATCGACGTTCAAATTTACGCCGCCGCCCGGTACCGACATTACGACGCCACTCGGACAATGATATAGAGCGCGATCGCCGGGCTGCGCCGTTGCTTTAGAATAAGAACTTCCCTCGACGGCAACTCGACGCGAATCTATAACAAACGCGACCATGCAACGTGTTTGGATCGTGGTTCTCGCTGCAATCACTGCCGCGGCCGTTCCCGCCCCAGGTGCCGATCCGGCCGAGCTCAATGATTCAAAACAAATCGTTTCCCACATTCCGCGACACGCTGTTCAGTCAACTGCCATCGCGGCGGTGGGTTACAGCAAACGCCGTCACATTCTCGAAATCGAATTCGTCAACGGCGCCATTTACCGTTACCTCGATGTTCCTTCTTCGGTGTATCGCGATCTAACGTCGGCAGAATCACAAGCGCGGTTCTACGATTTCAACATTAAGAAAAAATATCGGTCCGTTCGCATTCGGCCTCACCGAAAGAATGAGCAACAAAATTGATGGCGGACCTGCTCGGGTGATGCAGAAATTCGTTCTCACACCAGAAGAAAAACGCGTAATCGTTTTTATCCTGACGGCTTTTATCCTTGGCTCGGCAGTGAAACATTATCGCGATACGCATCCGCATCCGATAACGCTGCCATCCAAAAAAACGTATCGCTCCCAAGTACACTAGCCATTTTCGAGTCCCCTGCTCCCACTCCATACCAGCGTGATAATGAGCGCGAGAGAGCGCGCGGCGCAGCTCCGCAACCGACGGCTGCAACGCAGGAGACCTCGAGAGAGGCCGTTGAAGAAGCTAGGTCGCCTTAAACTCGTTCACCATCGCTTGCAGCGTCTGCTTCGCGTCGCCGAAAACCATGCGAGTGTTTTCGTTGAAAAAGAGAGGATTCTCCACACCGGCGAAACCCGATGCCATTGAACGCTTGAGCACAAAAACCGTTTGCGCATGATCGACGTTAATGATCGGCATGCCATGGATCGGACTCGATTTATCCTCGCGGGCAGCCGGGTTAACCACGTCGTTCGCGCCAATTACAAGAGCGACATCAACTGTCGGCATCATAGGATTGATCGCATCCATTTCGACGAGCTGATCGTATGGAACATCAGCTTCCGCGAGCAACACGTTCATGTGTCCCGGCATTCGCCCGGCCACTGGATGGATCGCGTATCGCACTTCGGTGCCGTTTGCTTCGAGAAGATCGCCCAGTTGCTTCACCGCATGCTGCGCCTGAGCAACCGCCATTCCGTAACCCGGTACAATCACGACCGAGCGCGCCGCCTCCAGCGCGAAATAGGCGTCGTGCGGCGAGAGCGATTTCGCTTCGCCGTTCGCACCTGCACCTGCGGCGAGACCAGCAGCGGATCCAAAACCGCTGAAGAGAACATTCGCCAGCGACCGATTCATCGCCTTGCACATGATTTCCGTAAGCACAATCCCGCTCGCGCCAACGAGTGAGCCCGCCACGATCAGCATGTTGTTGGCCAGGACAAAACCAGCAGCAGTGGCAGCGAGGCCGGAGTAACTGTTCAGCAAACAAATGACGACCGGCATGTCCGCGCCACCGATTGGCAGGACGGCAAAAATTCCAAGGATC
>VBQB01000378.1:0-1177 GCA_005887855.1 Verrucomicrobiota bacterium
TTTGAACTGTGTCGTGTCCTCAACAAGATTGAGCCGCAAGCGGACCACCCAACCGTTAAATCGCGGGTCGATCAGCGGCTGCTCGAGCGGCATTTCTCTGAGCTTATGAGCAAATATACGCAGGGGCGCCTCGGGGCCGTGTTACATGCCAAAGAATGAAAGTTCAAGACACCGAAATTCTTCGGCGTTCATCGATTTTCCGTTTTCTTGCCGATGAACATTTCGCCGCGATTGAGCCGCTCTTGCAGGAAGAGCACTATGAATTCGGGGATTTGATCGTAAAGCAGGATGATCCGGCGGATTCGTTTTATGTTTTGACCAAAGGACGAGCGCGCGCCCTCAAGATCAAGCCAGACGGTGAGGAAATCCCGCTGGGCGTGTTGAAACCTGGTGACTCGTTTGGAGAAGCCGCATTGTCTGAGGGTGGAACCCGAAATGCGACCGTGCGCTGCAGTACTGCGGTAGATGTTCTGCGGATCGATCGCGACGACTTTCTGCAGCTTGTCCGCCGCGAACCCGAGTTGAAGCAATACGTCGAGACGACCGGCCGAGACCGTGCCCTGCAAAGTTTCCTTTATCAGTTCAGCAACTTTGGCCGGCTTCCGGTACCCGTGTTACGCGGGATGATCGACGGGTTGAAGCCTGTCACCGTTGAAAAGGGTAATCTGATCATTCATGAAGGAGATGATGCCGGGCCCCTCTACATACTTCAGAAAGGACGAGCGCGAGCCTTCGCCGGGATTGACGGGCAGGAGCGCAACCTCGCGTTTTATCGCGAGGGTGATTTTTTTGGTGAACTGTCGATCTTGAATGGATCGCCACGCGCGGCGTCGGTCGAAGCATTCACGGATTGTCAATTGCTTTCTCTTGAACCCAAGTCGGTGCAGAACTTGCGACAACGGTTTCCCGAGTTCGACAAGCTGCTAAGCGAGCGGCTGGCCCTTTACGAGGCGAAAACAGAAGCGCGCATCCCGCTTGATTTTACGACCGAACTGCTACCCGCTGAGACACAGGTTCATGACAAAGTGGAGTTGGACGGTGAACAACCGTCTGCCGAGCCGGACGAGAAAGAAGAGCCGTTCGCTGACGAGCACGGCCTCTTCCGAAAACGCGGCAAGCGCATCCGCAAAATCGACCACATCATGCAAATCGATGAGATGGATTGCGGTGCGGCCAG
>VBQB01000378.1:1196-2886 GCA_005887855.1 Verrucomicrobiota bacterium
GGTTTGGCAGCGCGCGCATTAAAAATCTCGCTGCGCAATCTCCCACTCATGCCGCTCCCGGCAATCGTTCATTGGGAAGGCGACCACTGGATTGTGCTCCACGACGTTGATGAGCAGTTCGTGCGTGTTGCCGATCCCGCCTTTGGGCTGCGAAAACTTCCGCGCCGGGAATTTGAGGCCAAGTGGACAGGTTATGCGGCGCTGTTCGACTACACGCCGGCATTTGAACAAGCTCCAGAAAGCAAGCCAACCCTGGCGTGGGTTCTTCCATTTCTAGCGCGCTTCAAAGTCATCTTGCTGCAAGTAATGGGGCTTGCGATCTCCGTCAGCTTTCTCCAATTACTCTTCCCTGTATTTACACAGATGGTCGTCGATAAGGTCATTGTCGAAAACGACATCGGCCTTTTGAAGATAATCCTGCTTGGCATGTTCGCGGCGCTCGTCTTCGTGCAACTCTCCTCGCTTGCGCAGGAATATTTGCTGGCCTTTGCGACCGTACGCCTCGATACGGCCATTCTCGATTTCCTGACCCGGAAACTTCTTTCCCTGCCGATGACTTATTTCACGAGCCGTCGGACAGGCGATATTCAACGCCGGCTCGACGGCGCCAGGCAGGTTCGGGAATTTGCCGTACAACATGGAATCGCCGCCTTGCTGGCCGTGGTCTTTCTCGTCGGCGCAGTCATTTTGATGGCGATGTACAGTCCGCTGCTAATGCTGGCGTTCGTGGCGACAACACCTCTTTACGTCGGACTAATGATCTTTTCAGTGAAAGTGCTTCGCCCTTTGTATCACGGTGTGGAAGAAGCCCAGGGCAAATACAGTTCCCATCAAATCGATGCGATCAAAGGCATCGAAGCAGTGAAAGCAGCGTCCGCCGAGAGCGCATTTCGTGACATCATACTGAACGAGTTTCTTTTAGTGTCGCAAAAACTTTTTAAGGTGACTTTCATCGTGATGTCGTGGGACAGTGTCCTGCAAAGCATCGGTCTCCTTTCCACGGCGATTTTCTTGTGGGTTGGCGCCACGCAAGTCATTCACGGGCACTTAAGCGTAGGCGGGTTCGTTGCGTTTAGCTCACTGACGGCAATGGCCTACGCGGGAATTTTGAAGGCTCTCGGGGTCTGGGACACCTTGCAACAAGCCCATGTCCTCCTGAATCGGCTAAACGACATTTTCGAACAGACACCCGAACAAGGTCATGATCGTTCCCGACTCGTCCCGGTGCATAGCCTCGAAGGGCACCTTCAGCTTCGAGGAGTTAGTTTCAAGTACGGCGGCCCAGAGTCGCCCGATATTTTAAAGAACATCACACTCGATCTGGCGCCAGGTCGCATGGTGGCCCTCGTCGGTCGCAGCGGTTGCGGTAAAACGACGCTCATCAAATTGATTGCCGGCCTTCTTGAACCGACGGAAGGAACGATCCTCTTCGATAACCTCGATCTAAAAACTCTTAATTATCACGATGTGCGCCGGCACATTGGAATAGTGCTTCAGGATAATCACATATTTAACGACACGATTGCCCGTAATATTTCGTTTGGCGATCCAGAAGTAGATCTCGATAAGGTGCTTGCCGCCGCCAATGCAGCCGCAGCCCATGATTTCGTCATGCGCTTGCCACTTGGTTACGAGACAAAGATCGGCGAATCGGGTCTTTCTCTGTCCGGCGGCCAGAAGCAGCGCATCG
>VBQB01000378.1:2915-7147 GCA_005887855.1 Verrucomicrobiota bacterium
CGCGCGATCCAGGACAATCTCGGTCGGTTAATGGCTGGCCGCACGACCATTGTGATCGCGCACCGGCTGAGCACGATCCGGGAAGCGCACTCTATCGTCGTGCTCGAGCAAGGCAGTGTCGCTGAGATTGGGGCGCATGATGAATTGATGGCTCAACGCGGGCTATATTATTACCTTTCGAGCCAGCAACTGGGAATCTGAACCAGTTCTTCGATGAGCTCACAATTGACTCAACGTGGCTCGCTCGACGCCGAATCGGAAATGTCGCCGCAGGAGCCGCCGCCTTGGGTTATCCGGACAGCGGCGTGGGTCTTGGTGGGGGCATTTCTCTTTGCCTTGCTCATCGCGATTGTGATGAGATTGCCGGAATCGGTTCATTGCCCTTTTGTCCTAATCCCAGCCACGGGTGCCGATCCAATTCAAGCGCCCCGGCAAGCCACAATTAGTCGGGTCGAGGTCGAAGAGGGTCAGCCCGTTAAGGCTGGCGAAGATTTGTTTGTGTTGCGCTCCGACGAGATCCGCGGCTGGGATACGCAGTTCCGCACGCTGAACGAAGATTTACGCGCAAAGGAAGAAAGTCTCAAGCAGTACGAGACTGCTTATATTGCGCAACTTGAGATAAAAAAGGCGGAAATCGAGCAGGCAAAGAGCGAAGTACAATTCCGCGAAAATCACGCCAAGACGAGCCGCGAGTTGGTTACGCGCATGGAGAAATTAGCCAGGCAGGGCGGCGAGTCGGAGATTGACCTTATAAAGTTGAAGCTCGATTTAGCGGGTTCACAAAAGGATTTGAGCGTGGCTCAAAGGACTTTGCAGCAGGGGACTCTCGACCGTGAGCGAATGGAAACGGAGCACGCGCGCCAGCGAGGCGAGCAGCGATCCGAAATTGAAAAGTTAAAGATGCGTACTGGCGCTTTGCAAAAAGACTTGGAAAGCACCCACCAGAACTTGCTGATGGTTCGCAGTCCGTATGAGGGTGTGGTGATTTCCATGGACCAACGAACCGTGGGCAGTTTTGTTCAGCAGGGACAAGTACTTTGCCAGCTCGCGCCGAAGGATGCGAAACCGCGAGCTCGAATGACCTTAACCGAAGCTGGTCTCCCGAAGCTCGCTGTTGCCCAGCGCATTAGGTACTTCTTCGAAGCGTTTCCCTACCAGCGTTATGGCGCCGTGACCGGAAAACTCGACTGGATCAGTCCGTCGACTGTTACGACCACCGATGGCTCCCGCTTTGTTGCCCTGGGATCACTCGATCGCTATGAAATCTCTCCTCGCGCAGGACAAGTTTTGCCTTTGCGCGTCGGAATGAGAGGACAAGCGCATATCATTGTAGGCGGACGGACGCTGATTGAATATGCGTTCGAACCAATTCGCCAGTTGCGTGAGAGTATGAAGCAATAATACCTCGACGCGCAATGCAAGAACTCCTCTCCAGACTCAGGATCGAAGACCTGACTACAAGCAACGAGGCCATGTCGCGTTGCTTGCAGCTGGCAGCGCTTGCCGCAAAGTCAGAAGTCCCGATCGTGCTTCTCGGGGAGACAGGCACCGGAAAAACTTTGCTCGCGCACGCGATCCACAATTCATCAGCCCGAGCAGGCCGGCCGTTCATCGCGTTTAACGCTTCGGCAATCAGCGACACGTTACTGGAGAGCCAGCTGTTCGGCCATGAGCGCGGGGCGTTTACCGGCGCACAACAAAGCGTAAAGGGAAAATTCGAACTCGCCGATGGTGGCACGCTTTTTTTGGATGAGATCTCGGAAATGAGCCCCCTGGCGCAGGTGAAAATCTTGCGCGTGCTCGAATACGGCGAATTCGAACGGCTCGGTTCCGAACGAATGCTCACCTCCAATGCCCGAATTATCTGCGCATCAAACAGTTCGCTGCGCGAACGGGTGCGGCGTGGAAAATTCAGGGAAGACCTTTACCAACGATTGAATGGCCTCACTTTGCTCATTCCTCCCCTTCGGGAGCGGCTACAAGAACTGCCGGTGTTGATCGCTGCGGAATTAAAAGCCGCCGGGTTAAAGGAAGGCAAAAACATTACGGCGATTCATCCCGAAGCGATGGAGAAGTTACTTCACAATGAGTGGCGGGGAAACCTTCGCGAATTGAGCCATACTGTGCGCGCCATGACGTTGTTTTGCAATGGATCGGTGATTCTGCCTGAGCATATCGTTTTTCCTCCCGATCTGTCGCCGGATCGAGCTATTTCCGAAGCCGCCCACTCGACTTCCCCCCTGGCCAGCAACAATGAAGAGAAGGACGCTGGTCTCGATCTGTCGCTGGAGAGCGCTGGATTTCTCGTTCAACGCTGGCACGGTGTCTCCGAGACATGGCTAAAAATGAGGCAGGATTGGTTGGAAAATGAGCCGGAGCGCCTTAGAATGAACTCGGAGGTTTGTTCCGCGCGCAAGCCAGGTATGCAATTTAATAAAAGATTGACTGAATAAACTCTTCTGGTTGAGGAACAAATGTAACTGGAATTCATTTTCAGCCGATGCCTCGTGAAACTTGGCACGGATACTGATAACATAGAAAACTGAAGTGAGTGCACCGAAGAACAAAAAGAATGCGCCCGCCGGAGAGTCAGGAAATCAAAGGCCTAAGCGCAGGAAAGGTAAATTGATTCGTCTGGATGATCTGATTCCAAAACAGGACGTTACAGGCGGGCATCAATTGCTGTTCGGTGTCACTGACACAACCGAAACAACAAACCAAAACGAGAAAGAAGAATAAAATGGCACAGAAAAAAGCTAAGAAAACTATCAAAGTCCGTGACCTGAAGCCCACAAAAGACGCCAAAGGCGGTAGAGGAAGAGGGCAGGGGCACAGGCAGCAATAAGGTTAAAGGGTTAAAGAGTCGCACCGTGGTTCGATCCCACGGTGCGCTCTTTATCCGTTCCGCACTTTCTCAGTAAGAGACCCACAAACCAAAAGGGCGGCTGTTCTCTCCAATCTTCGTGGGCGGTTCTGGCGGCGAAAACGGCCGCATTAGGGCCAATGAGCGCAAAGACCGCACGGTGAATCCTTAGTCCGTGCGGTTTTTTGATGTACGCAATTTGAACCGAAAAAAGATGCCAAGGGCGGTGTGGTGGCCAACGTCAGCACTGGCACCTCAAGCAAGTTCGCTGCCCACCAGGGTACCCAGAGTTGCAACGTTTATGGACCACAGTCATAGTCAAGGATAAGGTCAAAGATTAAAGGGCCGCACCACGGTTCGATCCCGCGGTGCGGTGCTACTGACACGATACAAACCAACGAGAAAGGAAAAAAATGGCAGCAAAGAAAGGTAAGAAGAAGATCAAAGCCCAAGACCTCAAGCCAAAGAAAGACGCCAAAGGCGGCAACCCCCCCGGGCCAAACACCCCCACCCCGGGTGGCAAAGCCAAGTGGAACCAATTTTAGGTCATCAAAGTAACAGTCGCACCTTGGTTCGATCCCGCGGTGCGGCGGTATATTGAAAGCGAATTGAAACAAGACGCGGGGTGCCCGCGACCAACCCTCTGACGAGCAATGCGATCGGCACGATTGCGTACCGCGCTGGTAGAGAACATCGGGGTCTTCTTGAGATGCGAGCCTAGGGACGAGTTCGAATACCTAGCAGACCTCCTCATGCGTCAGGGCTTCGTGGTCGATTCACGAAGGCATTTGCCTGAGGAGGTCTTTCGTGGATTCGATAAGTACGTTTGGATGGCAAGCGACAGATATGTTGCACCTCTTTCAAAGATGAAGTTTAAGGTATTTTGGGTTGATTTGATGCATGCCTTGATGCATCGCATGTCCGAGGCGTTAGCCTGCTGCCTGGACATCTATTTCGCCCTCAAAGTTGCAGCCTCGCAAGGATTCGAGCCGACCAATTCTTCCACGCTATTCCATGTTTACGTTAAAACGAGCGACCGATTTAAAAAACCTTTTCTCAGAACGTTTAACGGCCTCCTGGACGATCCATTCGGAGCTTATCGAGACTTGGTGAAGTTCTTTTTGAAGGTCCTTCGAGGGATACAGCGAATAAAGCAAGCAGGTTTCACAGATAAATATCCCGCTATTGCCACATCCTTCAGCAAAACGATCGAAGCTTCGCCCTGGTTCGTTTTCGCCCAGCGCTATGATTTCATGAACCATTTGCTTTATGTTGACGCGAATTGCGGGCCGTACTCATCTCGTTTGGACCGCTTGCAGTTTCAGGAATGCATGTTTTTCCTTAATAGTTCGCGCTCTCTATCTGATTT
>VBQB01000173.1 GCA_005887855.1 Verrucomicrobiota bacterium
TTTCGGCGTGACATTTTGAATGTCGTGATCGATGGCGAACACCGGTTGCCCCGGATCCGCGATCGCGGTGGCGGCGATCTGCTTGAACTTTGGAATCACGGCGCCGGTGTTGTCATGCGTCATGACATGGCGCGGACGAATTGAAACAAAATCGCCGCTCCGCACCGCCGCGCCGGGAGGAAGTCCATCAGCATGGCGTGCGGCAATTTTTTCGACAAGCGCCAGGCCCATATCAGTTTCCCGTCTGAGTTCTCAAAGATGACCGCTTCTTACTTTATTGTCCGATTCTCCGAATAACAAACTCTCAACAATCAACTCTCAACCATCAACTACTTAGAATCACTTTTTCGCGGCGTGCTTGCCGAGGAACTTGGCGATATCGAAGTCCACGAAATCGGCGTGATGGAAAATAATCGACTCGATCGAGCGCTCCATCTTATCGCCCTCGTGACTGTGCGTGGCAATGATGTGCATGACTTCGCCGGGAATGCCGTGCTTGTAGGCAAGCGCGACGCCGGTGAATGGATGTCGCACTTGCTGCCCAAATGTTCCCTGAATCACTTTCCCTGACTTGTCCTTGTCGAACTCCAACGGTTTGCCTACATCGGCCAGCAATGCCCCCGCGATGAGGTAGTCGCGCTGAATGGGAATGTCGCAGCGGAACGATTTCTCGAGTACGTCCGCAATGGCGATGCATTGCCGCGCGCAGGAATTGAGATGCTCGACGAAAGTCATGTCGATGTCGCCAGCCAGTAGCGTGAACTTGACGGCGCGCAGTTCGTCGAAGGTCCAGCCCTTGCCACCGCAGCCCGTGGTGATGGCTTCGTTCCACACGGCTGTCACTCGTTCACGCAGCGACGCGTCCTTGATCCTCTTCAAGCTGGGAAAGAGTTGGGCGATTTGAGTGACGCCATATTTAGGTCGTTCGGTCGTCGTCATGGTGGTTATCTCGGTTTCAGCCGATATTTTTGAGGTTTTGAAGAAGTTCTTTCTATTATTTTCCTAGCTTCGAGATCGAGTTTAACGGTCTCTCCATACCAACTTATATTCCCCGAAAACTTGCCCTTTAAGCTCTTGTTGAGCTTGTTGAATAATTCGGCGTGAGTGAGTTCCTTATTTTGCAAAGCTGACAGGATCGCCTTTTTGAGCGTTTCGTATTTTTGCTTGCTGATATTTTTCCCGCTTTTCCCCAATGGGTGTTTCGTAAGTATTTTTTCTTCTGCCATTTTCCTTCTCCTTTTTTCGAATATTATTTTTTTAGGCTTCTGGGAGGAGGCCCATCATAGCCGTGATTGACGGGATTAATTCGACGCATTGGTTTCTCGCGGGTTTGCTCTTCGATCACATGCGCCACCAGCCCGGGCGTTCGCGCGATCATAAAAATGCCGTTGAACGCCGCCGGATTCATTCCTAAATCGGCGAGGATGGCGCCGATTGCGCCATCCACATTGATGGGCAGCGCTTTCTTGGCATCGGCGAAGGATTTTTCAACGGCTCGCGCCGCTTTCATGTGCGCGCCGTCCACGCCAGCTTCGCGCGCCAGTTCAAACAGCCGCGCCGTACGTGGATCCTTGGTGTGATAACGATGACCAAATCCTGGCATTCGCTCGCCCGTTTCTTTCATGGCCGCGAGTGTGCGCGCGGCGGCTTCATCTATCGAGATGGACTCGTTCGCGGCGCGATCGGCGATTTTTTTCAGTTGCCGTGCGCAATCTTCAATCGCGCCGCCGTGATGACGATTGATCGACATGATGCCGGCTGCGACCGACGCGCTCAGGGACGCCCCAGTTGAGGCGACGGTTCGCGCGGCCAACGCACTTGGAGGCGTAGCGCCATGATCGATCGACGATACCAAAATCCCATCCATCAGTTTTCCGATCGCAGGCGAGGGCAGTTCGCCGTTCAAAATCAAATAGACCGAGGCGCCAAAGGACGCGCGCCCCATGAGCTCGGCGATGTCGTATCCGCGCACCGCGACTCGATTGGGTTCAATGCGCGTTACCGCGGTATTCCAAACAGCGTTCTTGTCGGTTTCACTCATCAGACTTTGTCCTTTCATTTGCTTGAGAATTTCAACAACCGCGCCCGGCAGTTCACCAAAAGCATCGACCACGGTGGCGCCGGCCTCACGCAATGCCTTCACTTTACCGGCGTGCGTGCCGCGGCCACCTTCAATAATCGCGCCCGCGTGACTGAAGCGCGTGCCTTCGCGCGCCGCCTTGCCGCCGATGTACGCAATCACCGGCTTGGTGACTATCCGGTCGCGAATCAACTGCGCTAATTCCTCTTCTTGTGACGAACCAATTTCGCCAAAGATCACAATCGCCTCGGTGAGCGGATCGGCTTCAAACATCAGCGCTGCATCGGGAATACGAATTCCAAGAACCGCGTCACCACCGATGTGCGCGATGGTTGAAATGCGGACACCCGCCTGGCCCAGATAGTAGCCGGTGCTCGAAGCCATGCCGCCGGAGCGACTGATCACTCCCACACCTGTTGGGATGCCGGGCTTGAACCATTGTCGTGCACTTTCCGCGCGACCGCCGATCATGCCGACCACGCCTTTGCCCGGACTCAGCACTCCGAGCGTGTTGGGTCCAAGAAAAATCGCATCGCTTGTTTTGGCCGCCGCGGCGATCTCCANNNCTTCACGCCCGCTGCAGGGACAAAAAGCACAGAAATATCGATGTTGCCCAGAGCTTTCACCGCTTCTTGTGGCGTGTTGAACACAGGCACGCCGAGCACCGTCTGCCCGCCTTTGCCCGGCGTCACGCCCGCGACAACATTGGTTCCGTACTCGCGCATCAGGCGCGTGCGCGCCCGACCTTCGCGACCAGTGATGCCCTGCACCAGAACGCGCTTGGTCTCGTCGATCAAAATCGCCATTTAGCACATGCCTCTGATCAGTTCGTCCAGTCCAGGGATATCAAGTTCCAAATAAAAGCCTTCCACGCCGGCGAGGCGACATTCGACATCGCACGCGAGCAACTCAGAATCTTTGTTGGCCAACTCTTCGCTCGGCAACGATGTCGTCGGCCCGCCGACGCGATCGACAATCAATCCGCCAGAGTGCGTTTCGACGGCAGCGCGAATTTGCGGCCAGTTCGCGGTACTGATCCACACGCGACCGCTCTTTACCGGAAACATTGTGGCCGACGGATCATTGACGAACTTCGGCACACGCGGAGCGCGCGGTTTCCATTTCCTGCCGCCAGCGCCTTCGACAAGTTCCGCGAAGCGTGCAGCGATCGTGGCTGGCGTGTCGGTCTTGCGATAGCCCTCGACCGGCGCGCGAAGCAGGTCGGATGTTCGCTGCAAAATATCTACCGCGCGATCTTCGGTGTTGCCGCCCAGACGGATAACGGCGGGGATATCCAGATCGAGTTCCCAGAATGCTTTGGCCAGGCCGTATGCGGACCAATATTGCTCCTGGCTCGCGACGCCGGAGCCGGAACCGAAATAGCCGACCAGGTCGAGCTGGGCCAAAATAATCCTGGCGGCGCGATACACCTTCGACGCGGATGGATTGCCACTGGTGTCGGTGAAATTGGCGATGTTAAATCCCGCGTTTACGATGGCGTCCATCGACATCATGGATCCGCCGCCGCCCGCGCCGTGAAAACCGACAAGACCTTTGGAATCTTTGGGGGCCGCGGTGGCTAACTGGGCGAAATAAAATGTGCCCCGATGATCGCTCTGTTCGACGGCGTACGCCACGCGTTCAAGAGCCGTGGGTGGATGATCGAATTCTCTCGCAATTTCAATCCGGAACTCAGGGTGTCGCGCCACGGCGTAGTCATCAATCGTAATGCGACAATCGGCGGCGACGAACTGGCCATCCCGGGTCAGCACCAGCGGATTAATTTCAAGCGATCGGGCTTCAACGCTGCGCGCGGCGGCAAATAATTTTTGAATCGACTCCGCCAGTTGCGCCGCGTGCGTCGGCGAAAGTCCACACGAAGCGACAGCTTCGGCAACAGCCGAATCGAGTGGTCCGCGCTTCACATCGCACGCGATGCGCCGTGTCGAAGCGGAGCGCTCTTCGATTCCACTCCCGCCGCCAGCGGCGAAAATAATCACCGGAGCGCGGGCCGCGTCATCAATGGCGAAGGAAAGAAAAAACTCCCGTTCAACAGCAATCTTCTCTTCCACCAGCACGGCTTCGACTGGAAACTGTCCAACTTTCATCGCCAGCATGCGCGCCGCGTGAGCGCGAACATCATCCGGCTTTTTGGCGAAGGCCACCCCGCCAATGCCAGCGCGCCCGGTGGTCCAAGCCTGAATCTTGATGACCACTTCACTGTTGATCTTGCCCGCAATTTCGCTGGCTGCCGCCACGGCTTGATCGGCGGTTGAGGCGGCGCGGCCACGCGGAATCTTGAATCCATTAGCGGCGAGAATGGCTTTGCCTTGATATTCGTGAAGTCGTGCCATGACTGCGTGCTATTTCCACGATCATAACCAATCCCGCAACCGCGGGACCGTTTGCGGATCAGGACCGTAAAAAAATGCCATGGGTCAATGCGTTGTACTTACGAGCGTTTAATCACACCATCGTCGGCATCCCGCCGATGGAAGACTTCTACATCGGCGGAGCGTCCGTGAAACTCTTCCTGCCATCTTAAGATGAACTTCCCCGAGATTGTGGATATCGCGCTGCCGGCCGAAGGCGTCTTCCACAACCTCGTCTTTGTGAGCATCCGCAAGACTACCTGATGCAAAGCCTACAAAATCATGCACGGCCTCTAGGCCAGATGATGTTCGCCAAATACCTCGTGGTGATGGAGGACGAGACGCTGTTTGGAGGAACTGGTTGAAATGACCCTCAACCCTCAACTCTCAACCAACTCCGGCCTCCGTTAATACTAATCCCGCTTTAACAAAAGACTGACCCGCCCCGCATATTGCCACTTCACACCCGCCGCTTGGATTCGACCTCGCCGGGCTCGAAGGCCATGAAACATCTACCCGCACAGACCCAATCCCCAGGATCGAGATCGCGCAAGACTCCGTATTCCATCAGGATGTCCTCGACCTCTTCGTCTGTGGCAACGTTGAAGCGAGCTCGCAAACGGGCCATGTCGAGCCGGATCACGTATGGCGTATCGTCTTCCAGTGGGTCCATTGAACTTCAATCGCTGATACTGATAGGAAATTGTCTTTTTGACCCTACGCGGTTCACGGAGAATTGGTTTTCCTTCGAGTTCATTGGAGGGCATTTTCTGCTCTGGCCTGACGGGCGGCAAGCCTCTTTTTGGGGACGACGACGTGGACGTTCACAACACCAGCGAAGTCCTCTTCCGCCTCCGCGCCAACAATTCGGCCACGCGGGATCTTGAATCCGTTGGCGGCGAGAATGGCTTTGCCTTGATACTCGTGAAGTCGTGCCATGGGTCGCTGCTATTTCCATGATCCTGGGCAAATTTCAATTGGGTAGCGCGTGCGTCTCGCGGGCTGGTTTCGGCGTCGCGCCGAAACAATCTCTCTTGGAATTTGGTTCGAAACAAAGAATGCGAATTTACAGAAAAAGTTTGCAATCGCGAGGACGCGCTCGCCAACACGCGAGACGCGTGCGCTACCCAAACCTGTTGCTCCACGATGTCGATCTTATTGATCGGAAATAGCGGACCTAATAGTGTCAATCAGTGTCAATCCTACCACAGCCGCGCCACATGACCTCAACATCGCTGGATTACTACGCCATCGAAAAACTGCTCACGGACGACGAGCGCGCGGCGCGCGATCGAGCGCGGCGTTTTGTGCAGGAGGAAGTCGTGGGCGAGATTGTGCCCTACCATCGTGCGGGCAAGTTTCCGGAACAGCTCACGGCGCGCATGGGTGCATTACGCTTCTATGCTCCCTACTTGAAAGAGCACGGCTGTGCGGGGCTGAGCTACACGGCGTATGGCCTCATCATGCAGGAGCTCGAACGGGCCGACTCGGGCCTGCGCTCACTGGCGTCAGTGCAGGGCGCCCTTGCCATACAGGCGATTCATTCCTTCGGCACGCCCGAGCAGCACACGCGCTGGCTGCCGGGACTCGTGTCGGGTGAACGCGTAGCTTGTTTCGCATTGACGGAACAAGAGCACGGTTCAGATCCTGGTAGTATGGAAACCCGCGCTACACGCGATGGCGATCATTATGTCTTGAACGGCAGCAAGTGCTGGATCGGCAACGGATCCATCGCGGACGTAAAGGTGGTTTGGGCGAAGGATGACGAAGGGGTTGTGGGCGGATTCATCGTGGAGAAGGATGCGCCCGGATTTCGCGCGCAAGACATTGAGGGAAAGTTCAGCCTTCGCATGTCGCGCACGTCGGAATGCTGGTTCGAAGACTGCCGCATACCCATGGAGAATCGCCTGCCCAAGGCGTCGGGGCTACGCGCGCCGCTGTCGTGTCTTTCGCCGGCGCGCGTGGGCATTGCGTGGGGTGTGATTGGTGCGGCGATCGATTGTTACGAAACGGCGCTCGCCTATGCTAAATCGCGAGTACAATTCGGCCGCCCGATTGCCGGGTTCCAACTGGTGCAGGAAAAACTCGTCTGGATGGTTCAGGAGATTACGAAAGCGCAATTGCTCGCGCTACGTCTCACACGCATGATGGAGGCGGGCACGGGCACGGCACTCCCCGCGCAGATTTCGCTGGCGAAGCGGAACAACCCGTGGATGGCGCTCGAATGTGCGCGCAAGGCGCGCGACATCCTGGGGGCCGCGGGCATCACAGATCGCTATTCCGTGATACGGCACCTCATGAACCTTGAGACCGTCTCCACCTACGAAGGCACGCACGCCATCCACACACTGATCGTTGGCGACGACATCACCGGGATCAATGCCTTCGGCGGCTGAATTGAGAAGTCCGATTGCGTAATTTGTAGGGGACGCTGTTAGCGTTCCGAATATATTGGATTGGGAAGCTGACAGCTTCCCCTACAGCAGCAGGAGATATGACGACGGCCACGATTTCAAAGAAAACAAGAGAAGGGGAGTCGAAATTCCACTGGCCGCTTTGTTATGCGGCCGAGAATTTTATTCTCGGCCGCATTGAAGCTCTTCTGGAGCGCAACAATTTCGCGCGCCAACTCGCGAAACGAATGCGCGATGAAACCGGGACGCTCATTCTCGATTGGACCGATCACCTCCTATTGCCCGCTGCGGATGAAGCGACGCTGCGTGAAAGCGGCTACACCGACGATCCGCTTGGCGAGAATTCAGGTAAACACAAGGCGCTTTGGCATCCTGACGCGATGTTGCCGCGCGTTTTGATCGTGGCGAGCAATGCGAAATTTCCGCTGGCGCTGGCGATTCGCCCTGAATTTATCGCGGAATTTATGGCTGCGCATCAAATGACGGCGCGACCAGAAGGCGAACCCTATTCACGTTTTCGCCGCGTTCTTGTTTCCGAGGAGAATAGGACGCGTCTCGAGACGATCGAACGCCGGGCCTATCGCGGTTACGTTCCGAAGACTCCCGATCTAAAATCTTTCCTGGCTGCGCGGAAACTTTGGCAGACCCGGCGTCGCGTCTGGGACGATGACGCGGCTGGTTTCAAACATGCGCACGACCGTTTGCAGCAGATGATCGATCTTGTTGGCCGCGATCTCTCGTGTCATCTGGTCTTCGAACAAGAACGTGCATATTGGCTGAAACGAAATCACGCCGGTCAGGAACAAAAACGCCGCCAGGATTCGCTCGGGCTTGGCTGGGCGAACCACGATCATCACACCTTCCGCTCTTCACGTCAGCATTTCCTCGAATTGATAAAAGCGTTTGAGATGCTCGGCTTCCACCGGCGCGAAATCTACTACGCTGGATCGGAAGCCGGCTGGGGCGCGCAAATTCTCGAACAACCGATCGAGAGCATTGTCGTTTTTGCCGATGTAGATCTTACGCCCGACGAAACCGAGATCGATTTTTCACGGATCCAATTAGCGCCGTCCGAGTCTCTCGGAACCGTGGGGCTTTGGTGTGGTTTACATGGCGAAAGTCTTCTCGACGCAGGTATGCATCACCTTGAATGCCGGTTCGATCACGCGCTCCTGCGCGAGCAATTTGCCAGGATCGATATCCATACAATGGAACCGTTCTCGGATTTTTCGTTCTTAAAGCAAGCCTTCACCGAAGGCGAGCACTGGACAGTTCGCCGCGAGCGTCTGGAGAAATTGCGAGCGTCCGGATTAATCACGGACCAGCAGTTTCAAAAATTTACGACGGAAGGTGCGATTGGGAGTCACCTTGAGAACTTGCAGCGCAAAGGCGGCTTTAAAGGATTTAACCAGCACGCGGTCAGTTTGATTATTGACGAGACTGATCCGCGCAAGCAGAAGAGCTTCGCCGGAGCCTAACGAAATGTCATTCCGAGCGGAGTCGAGGAATCCCGTTGCGAAAGCGCCGAGGTAACACCGCGGGATCCTTCGACTTCGCTCAGGATGACTCGCTCAAGAAATAGGCTAAGATAAGTTATGAGCGAGTCAGTTTATATCCTCGGCGGCGGGCGCACTGATTTTAAGCGCAATCTCAAGAAGGAGGGCAAAACCATCCGGCATCTGATCATCGAAGCCGGTAAGAAGGCGATCGATGACGCGAAAATCGATCCGGCGGAAATTCAGGCGGGCGCAGTTGGAAATTTCAATGCGGGTCAGTTCACGAAGCAATTGCAACTCGGCGCGTTTATTCCGGAGATCGACTCCAAATTGCGCGGCATTCCGACGATGCACACCGAAGCAGCATGCGCATCCGGCGCGCTTTCTGTTTTGCTCGGGGCGGAATGGATCATGGGCGGCTTTTACGACGTCGTGCTCGTGGTCGGAGCGGAACAGCAGAAAACGATGTCATCGCTCGATGGCTCCGATGTGCTTGGCGCGGCAGCCGATTATCACAATGAAAAACCGGAATACGGCGATTTCATGTTCCCGAAATTGTTCGGGCGCATCGCGCAGATTTACATCGAGAAGTACGGCGCGAGCGAAGCGGACCTCGCCCAGGTCGCATGGAAGAACTACGCGCACGCCAAGCTGAATCCGCTGGCGCAAATGCGCGATGCCGATCTCACGCTCGATTGCGCCTCGCAGGTTTCGGACAAAAATCCAAGCGTCGCGCCGCCGTTGAAAGTCTCGGATTGCTCGCAGATCACTGATGGCGCAGCGTCAGTCATTCTCGTTTCCGGAAAATATCTGGAAAAGATCGGCGGTGATAAGAACAAGACCGCGTGCCTGCTTGGCTATGGTCACACCACCGATTATCTCCCACTCGACAAAAAAGACGCGCCAACATTTTCGATTGCGCGCAAAGCGGCCGAGAAAGCATTCCGGATGGCGAATTTAAAACCGCGCGACATGCAAGGCGCCGAAGTGCACGATTGCTTTTCGATTACTGAGATCGTGGCTTACGAAATTCTCGGACTTGCCGAGCCGGGCAAGGGTGTCGAACTCGTGAAAAGCGGCGCAACGGCGTTACCCCAGGTGCGCGGTGAAAGAACTGGCAAGCTTCCGTTTGAAATTCCGGTCAACGCCGGGGGAGGCTTAATCGCCGACGGTCATCCGGTCGGCGCGACCGGAGTACGCCAGGTATTTGAGGCCTACCAACAACTTACCGAACAGGCGGGCGCGCGTCAGATTGAAAACGTGAGAAAATTTCTCACCTTCAACATGGGCGGCAGCCTCACGACTTCCGTCGCCATGGTGTGGGGCAGGGAGTAAGCGAGATGGCGAGAGTTCCGTTCACGCTCGGGGTAGTCGGCCACTTTGGATTAGCAGTCCGCGATCCGAAGAAAAGCGCGAAATGGTTCGAACGCGCGGTGGGGCTAAAAGAGGAATTCGATTTCGAAAATGGCGTTGCCATCGGCAACGACAACGTCACGATCGCGCTCTTCAAAGGGAAGCCGTCCCCTGGAACAATCGATCACATGTCGTTTCACCTGCCCAACATGGTGACGCTACGAAAAGCGCTCGAGCACCTGAAGAGAGTTGGCGCCGATATAGAAGATCCGGGCGACGAAATCGGACCGGAAGGGCCCGGCTCACCCCACATGGGCCTCTGGTTCCATGATCCCGACGGATACCGCTGGGAGCTTTCAGTACAAGGCGGCAAATAGAAGTAGCGGTCGTCTTCGGTTTAAGACGAGTCGACAAGTCGCACTGCAGCAGTTCTATTCAGCGCACTATATCTCATGGAAACAACCGCGCCCGCTGAAGTCATCTGCCAGATCTGCAAGAAACCGCAGTCGCCGCACGAGGGAATGCTTGCCGAATTAATTCGGCCGTCACTTCTCGAGTTTATCAGGAAACGCATGCCCGACTGGGACGGACAAGGTTTCATTTGTCTAGATGATCTTGGTGAATTCCGGAAAGATTACGTCAAGGAAGTGCTCCAGGAGGAGATCGGCGAACTCTCCGCGCTCGACAACGAAGTCATCGAAAGTTTGCAGCAGCACGAGATTGTTTCGAATGATATCAGCAAACAATTCGAGAAGAAGCTCACTTTCGGCGAAAGATTGTCTGATCACATAGCCTCGTTTGGCGGCAGTTGGAGATTCATCATCCTGTTCGGTGTCGTCCTTGTGCTTTGGATCATTTTGAACGCCGCCCTCCTGCTGAACCGTGGGTTCGATCCGTATCCATTCATCCTGCTGAATCTGCTCCTCTCATGTCTTGCCGCGATGCAGGCGCCCATCATCATGATGAGTCAAAATCGCGCCGAGGCGCGCGATCGTTTGCGTTCAGAGAACGATTACAAAATCAACCTCAAAGCCGAACTGGAGATTCGGCACTTACACGAGAAAATCGATCACCTGTTGCGACGGCAATACAATCGGCTCTTCGAGATTCAGCAGATTCAAATTGAGTTGCTTGAAGAAATCGGCCGCAAACGCCCGCTATAGGCGTGCGCGTCACTTCGGTCGTCTAAGTCGCAAGTTGCTGTAGCCGCGGTCGCTGACCACGGTTTAGTTTCCGCAACCGGCGACGTCGGCGATAACACATGAAACCTTTGTTCCTATTCGCTCCCGGCGCTGGCGCGCCTTCCTCGCATCCCTGGATACAAAGTTGGAAGGAACGCTTGAGTGAGATTGGTGACGTCGAGACTTTTGATTACGACTACTTGCGAGAAGGCCGGAAACGGCCCGATCCTCTGCCGAAACTAATCGCATCGCATCGACAAGCGCTCGCTGAAGCGGTGCGAAAGCGCATTGCCTCTGGATCGACGCCTGCACCGGCAATTCTGATCGGCAAAAGCATGGGCGGACGTGTGGGCTGCCATCTTGCGCTTGAAGAAAAAGTGGACGGGCTCGTTTGTCTTGGATACCCGCTTTGCGCGATGGGCGACCGAACAAAACTGCGCGATGACGTCTTGCGCGCCTTGACGACACCGATCCTGTTTGTGC
>VBQB01000174.1 GCA_005887855.1 Verrucomicrobiota bacterium
AGCGGCTTCTCCGTTGTACCAATCCACGCCGCATCAACTCGGCACATTGCTTGAACATTTCGAGCGCCGACTTCCCGTCAAGACTACCCAGAAGTGAAAGCTCGTCTTTCTCATCTCCTGAGACGTTCTCCCCATCAAAGGAATAGACCAAGGAAAGCCCTTGGGCCGCGCTGAACAGTTCTTCATCGGGCTCATGTCTCTGCTGGAACAAACGCCGAAACAGCTCCTGGTCGGTCAATTGACTAATGACTTCGCCCTTTTCGATTCTCCCGGCAAGCGCAATCGCGATCCGGGCATTTCCCCCAGAAAACGAGGCGATCCGTCGTACATCGACAGCCGATAGATCAGCAAATCGACCACGGATCAATTTTTCCGTTAGATCGACGGAACCCGCCTCCAGCACAAAAACGTCCGTCCCCTCGGGTTCATCCTCTTGAATGTCGTATTCCACGGTAATCAAGCTGAGCAGGCTACGATCCGACTGACATAGATCTGCCAGGCGACGGTGCAATTCTGGTCGGCAATTATCGACGACCATGATCGCTCTTCGCCGATTGTCAATCAGTTCCCGAGCCAGTGCCGAAGGTAGAGGGTTTGGATCGTCCGCAAGGTTGGTATACACCGCCAATCCAGCATCGAGACTCTGTTCGCCTAGTCGATCCTCGAACAGAGCCTGCACGAGACGTGTTTTTCCAACGCCAGAGAGTCCCACCAAACGGGCAATTCCCCGCGGATTGCGTAGGCTGTCACGAATGCTCTGGATTCCTTCGACAGCTCCGGAAGCTTTGCCAGCTCCTGTTCAAGCCACTTCAGCAGATCGGCATTCCTTCCCGCACAGGCTCCATCCGTTCCTTGGCTGTGCCTAACTGTAGCCTCAGCAAACTCAATCAGGGTTTTGCTCTTCTTCGAAGCGCGATGGTAGTCGATCGCTTCATTTCGGGCGATACCGTAAATCCAAGTCGTTAGTTTGGCCGGTCCACCGCACTTGAACTTGTGGATGTTTCCATGAACTTTCATCAGTGCATCCACGTACACGTCGCCCACATCCGATTCCGGAATACCCATGGTATTGGTGAGGAAATGGCAAACTGGCGACTGCAAACCGTCAAACAGACGGTGAAAAGCGATTTCGGATCCGCTTTGCAGTTCGCCTAAGAACTCGGCCGAGTTGAAGGAGTCAAATGACGTTGCTGCATCCTCGCTTCTAACACGGAATTGCGTTACACCGTCCGGAAGGTTCTTGACAACCTGGTAGACCGTTTGCCCCTGGCTAAGTTGTATCATTATGAGCTAATACAGTCAGAAAGCAAGCTTCGCCGAATTGAATTGCGTAAGTCATTGACCCAAATATACTTATCTATAGCGGCGCATATGTTTTCCTTGACGAGAAAATACCGTATATAAGAACATTTTCCTTTACAACATGCTTTCCCATTTGAGAAAATACTGATCGTGTCTAAGGTATCCCAACTCGAACGAGACGTCGCCCAGGCCTTGCGTGCGCAAGCCCCGCTCGGCGACCTTCCTGGGGTGCGCATCCGCGACGTCAAAGAACAACCCCCGAATGGGTTTGACGTTGAGTTTCAACTCGAATCCGGAAACCGTACGATCCCCGCGTTTGGCGAAATCAAGACCATCGTCTCGCCGAAAATTCTCGAAGAAACAGCACCCTGGATGCGCCGAATGCGCGCCTTCCGGAACGACGCCGCTTTTCTCCTCATCTGCCCATTCCTGCCGCCCCGCTCGCAAACCTACTGCATGCAAAACCAAATCGACTTTCTGGACTTGGCGGGAAACGTCTCGATCAATATTCCCGGAACCTTTACCCTGCAGCGCCTGGGCATGCGCGGCGAATCTTCCCCCGGAGTTTCGAATCCGCTCCCTGCGACCAACGTCTTCTCCGGCCGATCCTCCCGCGTCCTCCGGGTGCTCCTCGAACGCATCAAGACTTGGACGCTAACCGAAATTGCTAACGAACTCCAGGCGGAAACCAATCGCTTCGCTCAGGAATTTTCCACGCAAAAAGTCCAGTTCACTGTCAGCTTCAGTGCCATCTCGAAGGCGTTAGCCAGTCTTGAGGAGCAACTCTGGATTCGCCGACAGAATTCTGCCGTGACCGTCCCTGAACCGCGACGCCTCCTGTTGGAGTGGGGTGAAAAATACAAGGAACGCTATCGTTGGCGTCTACGTGGTTCCTTCGAGACTTCGAATCCCTTCGGTCCAACGCCCGCTCAAATCAATAATGGTCTCGAACCCCTCCTCGCGACACCCTACGCCTTTACATCCGCGGCGGCCGCGGCCGACGCACCATTCATCGACATCGACCGCGCCGACATCTTCCTGGTCCCCGGCACCAACGACGCGAAACTCCGGGAACTCGAGCAACCGACGGCCAGCGGAGGAACACCGAAACTTCGGTTTATCTACCCCTACGACGAGGGCGTCTTTCTCTACTCCCAGCGTAGTCCCTTTCCGCGCGTCTCGAATATTCAGGCCTATCTCGACCTCTATGCCCGCGGTGGCCGAGACTACAAACAAGCCGAGCATCTGCTCAACGCGGCAATCGCGGCCCGTTGGAAACTCACATGATGCCGGAGCCACAACGCACCCACGTTTTGGAATTGCTCGCCGCGCTCGGTCCTGCGGCCGACGACTTCGTCGTCGCTGGCGCTCAAGCGATGAAATTCGCCGTTGCGGAGGCGCGCGCGACCAAAGATGTGGATTTTGTTCTAAACGTCTTGGCGCTTCGCGACCAACCTCTGTCTCTTGCAGATACCCTTGCCAAGCTCGGTTATGCTCCTGTTCCCGAATCTAGAAATTTCCAATTCGTAAAGCCCATTCCCCACAGCAAGGAGACCATGCGTATTGAATTTATGGCGCCGGAGGAATTCAAGCGCCACAACGACATTCGCGTCGATATTCAGAGAGGTGTCCACGCCCGCGCTTGCGCCGGTGGCTCGATTGCCGTCGAGCAGTCCGACCCGCGCACCATTTCCGGAAACCGTCCCGACGGCACCACATTCGCCGGCCAAATCCGCGTCACACGCCCCCACGCCCTCGTGATGCTGAAGCTTCTGGCCCTCGTCGATCGGTACAACAACATCCGTGGCCCGAAAGAAGCCCGCCACGACCGTGAGGAAGCCCAAACCCACGCGTTTTGTCGCGATCCTGCGAGCCGTCGCGGACATTCCCTCGTTCAATACCGCCTTCGTTTCGCAATTTCAGCGTGAGCCGGCCCTCGGCATCCCGGTCCTTCGCATTCTCGCTGACTACTTCCGCGAACGGACGTCACCGGGCCTCATCCTCTATGCCGAACACATCGCCGCCAGTCTCCCCGCCGAACGCTCCACCACTGAGACTATCGAATCCGAAACCGAGAAGGCCCTTCAGGTTGTCCTTCGTTTCTTCCCAAACCCGGATTTCCTCGCCGTTGCGGCCGCGATCGACGACAGCACCAACCACACCCAAGGGTCTCCGCTAGTCCACGAATACCTGTCGAGCCTAGAGCAATCACGCATTCCACTCTCCCACCCTCTCGCGCTTACCCTTCTTCCGGCTGGCGCGTTCGGCGGGGCCTATGCCCGAGGCAGCACGTTCGTTACGAACGCGGGCGAGCTGATCTCCAAGCTGACCGAAGCCGAACGCCAATTGTTGCTCGCGTATCTCCAAAACAAAGTGCAACCACTCCAAGCGAGCGAAGACCTGCGCGCCAAACATCCGCATACCCTCAACCGGTAGTTCATGCAGGCTGAGACTAGGCTCATGGCTGTACGTTCCTTTTGGCGCTGATTATCAGGGTTCTGGACGGATCGTCGACTACACGAAGGTTAACCAGAAACCACACTGTGGGATGTTGGCAGGAGAGCGCACGGGCGTCACTGGGACACGTACACCGTAAGTAGACGAGGCAAGTGACGGGCAGAAATTGTCGTGGCCGAGGCAGCGCAGCGAATTCGGTACAACTTCGGTACAACTGAGGGCGAGATTTCGGGAGAGAGAGCCGGTAAGCGACGCTCAGCAAAGCATTTAGAATTCTTGCCTTCTTTGTTAGAAGGCAGACGCTCTACTGGAACTACCTTGTACCAGGAAAGAAAATCGTTCCGCGTCGCGGTTGGCCAATTGCACGGTGCTCCGGATTTTGTAAATGACGCCAAAGCCACGACTTAGTGAATTTGTCTTACGGTTCGGGACCAGGAGGTCGATGGTTCAAATCCATTCGCCCCGACCACTTCTTTTACAATCAGCGGTTTACGGGCACACGAAAAGTCGTTGAGCGCCTAGTCGCGGGCTAGCAATTCTGTTTTCAAATCACCTGCACGCAACCAATCTTTCTCGTCTGAATTCAGTGTCTTATGGTGCGAAGTGCACCCTTTGTACCTGGCGCGTCGCGCAATTTTTCGAATGCACTTTTCATTGCCAAGACTTGTTGTTTGCGCTGGACTAGCAGGTAGGGTCACGCACAGCGAGCCACAAGCGAGAGCGATTGTCCCAACCGTAGACCATGGAACTTTCATTTTTGGATAAACTATGTTTTGGTTCTTCGAAATTCCGTTCCGGCTAACTGCTTTCTCCAAAATCTCCTTCGGGTTCTGGCAACCTGTCGCCGTCGCGTGCCACCCACGCGTACAGGGCAGGTAGCAGAAAGATGCTCAAGAGCAGAGCGCCCAAGAGGCCCCCGACAATGACGATGGCAAATGGCCGTTGCGAATCCGATCCAATTCCATGAGATAGCGCCGCAGGAAGGAGCCCGAGAGTTGCAACCAGCATTGTCATCATCACAGGACGCAAGCGGAGTACCGCTCCCTCGATGGCCGCGGATTCGATGGTGTGTCTCGCAGCGCGAAGCTGATTGATATACTCAAGGAGAATGACGCCGGTCTCGACGGAAACGCCGAAAAGCGCCAGAAAGCCTACACCTGAAGAAACGCTGAGATGAGTGCCGGTGACGAGCAGGGCCAGGAGTCCCGCGATGGGGGCAATCGCAACATTGGCGAGGATAAGGCCGGCCCACTTTGCGGAAGCAAACATGGTGTAGAGCACGATGAAAATCACCAGGACGGTCACCGGTACGACAATCATTAGCCGCCTCTGGGAACGTTTCTGACTTTCGTATTCGCCGGCCCAATCAATGTGATAGCCCGTGGGAAGCTTCACTCGCTCGCCCACGAGCTTCATTGCTTCCTCTACAGTGCTGCCAAGGTCTCGGCCGCGGACGCTATACTTGATCGCCACATAGCGCGAATTTCCTTCGCGGTAGATTTCAGAAGCGCCGTCCCGCACTTCTACCGTGGCAAGCTGACCCAAAGATATGCGCTCCCCGGAAGGCGACAGGACGCGAACGTTTTCGATAGCTTCCTTAGTTTCGCGATAGAGAGCCTGATAGCGAACCACAAGGTCGTATCGTTGCTCCCCCTGCAAGACCTGGCTAACCGCTTTTCCGCCTACCGCTGTCTCGACACCATCCTGGACATCCGCCACATTGATGCCGTGGCGGGCGGCTTGTTGACGGTCCACTGTGATGTTCAGATTGGGTTGTCCCAATATGGGGAACAAACCCAGATCCTCAATTCCGGGAATACGACGCATGACATTTACGACCTCGTCGCCCTTTTCCTCGAGGGTACGCAGGTCGTCGCCATACAGCTTTATGGCCAGCTCACCCTTCACTCCGCTGACCGCTTCTTCCATGTTGTCTTCGATGGGCTGTGAGAAATTCCAAAGAATGCCGGGCATCTTGCTCAGCTCACGATCCATTGCGGCGATAAGTTCCTCTTTGTCCTGGCCAAATACGGAGCGCCATTTTTCTTTTGGTTTAAGGTCGACGAAGTACTCGGTGTTGAAAAAGCCGGTTGCGTCTGTGCCGTCATCGGGTCGGCCCACCTGGCTAACCACTTGGGTGACTTCAGGGAACGAAGCAAGGATCACGCGGGCTTGGTTCGCAACGCGAATGGCTTCCGTCGGCCCCGTGCTGGGCGCTAGTGTTCCGCGAACCCAAACGGCGCCTTCATCGAGGTGAGGAAGAAACTCGGAGCCAATGACTCCACTAAGCATCAGAAACACAGAAACGCCGCACGCTGCCACTCCCACAGCTACGGTGACCCGCCGATGCTCAATTGCCTGTCTCACTGCCACGCGGTACTTTTCTCGCAGGAAATGCATGACGGGGTTGTGCCATTCCCGTACTCCGCCGCGAAACTGAAGAAAGGCTAGAACAGGCGCGATGACGATGGAAAAGATCAGCGCACCCAGGAGAGCAAAGGAGACGGTCCAAGCCATTGGTTTGAAAAGGCGGCCTTCGACACTTTGGAGTGTGAAGATGGGCAGATAGGCTGCGATGATGATGGCGCGCGCGTAAAAGACGGGGCGCAGCACTTCGCGCACAGCTTCGCGAATGCGCTGCAAAGGCGTCTTTGGAACACTTGCCTCCAGGCTGAAGTGACGGACGATGTTTTCGATGATCACTACAGTTCCGTCAACGACCATTCCGAAATCCAGCGCACCCAAAGAGAGCAGGTTCGCGGGAATCTTGTTGAGGTCGAGGCAAATGGAAGCGAAGAGCAGCGAGAAGGGGATGGTCAGAGCGACGATGATCGCACCACGGACATTGCCCAAGAAGAAGAAGAGGATGATTGAGACAAGCAGGACACCTTCGGTCAGGTTGTGCAGGACGGTGTGCGTCGTCAGGTGAACGAGGTCGCTCCGATCAAGGAATGGAACGATCCTTACGCCGGAGGGGAGGATGTGGTCATTCAGTTCTTGAATCTTTTTGTGGATTGCCGCGAGAGTTTCGTCTGCGTTGGCGCCTTTCCTCAGCAGGACGATGCCTTGCACCACGTCATCGTTGTCGATCACTTTTCCGTCACTTCGATGGATGGCCTTTCCGCATTGTCCCAGGCGAATCTTCGGCCCTTGCGTCACTGCGGCCACGTCTTTCACGCGAACCGGGGTCCCGCCTTTGGTCGCGATGACTGTTTGCTCGATGTCCTGGGTTTTGCTGAATAAGCCGACCTGTCGAATGTTAACTTGCTGTAATCCCGCTTCGACGAAACTGCCGCCGGCGTTGGTATTGTTGTTGGCAAGCTGTTGCTCTACCTGGTTGATGCTCAGGCCATGGGCGATAAGAAGGTTCGGATCGACGCGCACTTGGTACTCGCGGGTGGTGCCGCCGAAGCTCGCAACATCGACGACGTTGGGGACGGACTTGAACTGCTTTTCCAGCGTCCAATCTTCAATGGACTTCAACTCCATCAAGTCATACTTGGGATTGGTGCTATTGAGTGTGTAGAAGAAAATCTGCCCTACGGGACTCCAGTCCGTTCCCATCTGAGGTTGCAGGCCGGTGGGAAGCGTTACCTGGGACAGCCTTTCCAGTACCTTCTGCCGATTCCAGTCGTTTTCCGAATTGTCGTCGAAGATGAGCATGACGCTGGACAGCCCGAATAGAGAGACGGACCGCAAATGCGCCAGGTGCGGTATCCCATTCATCTGAATCTCGATAGGAATGGTTACTTGCTGTTCGATCTCTTCCGCTGCCCGACCCGGCCACTGCGTGATGATGTTGACGTAGCTGTTCGCCACATCCGGGTAAGCTTCCACAGGTAGGCTGCGAAACGAGATGGCCCCCCAGACGAGCAAAAGAACGGCAATCGCCAAAACGATGAAGCGATTGTTCAGAGCGGAATTGATGAGACCGCTCAGCATGTGGCTTGCCCTTGAGGCTTCAAAAGGGATTTCACTTATTGCTCCACAGTGTTTTGCAAGACCAAGGCGTTGCTGACGACCATTTGTCCTGGTTGCAACCCGGACTTAATTTCCTGCATGTTGCCGGGCAACAGGTTGCCGGCGGCGATTTCCAGGCGGCGGAAGTGATTGCCGCCTGCCGGAACGTAGACCCAATCTCGGTCGTGCAGATGCAAAATGGCGGTGGCGGGAACCGCGGCTCGCCGTTCTCTTGTCCGGTCTCGGAATGTGGCCCGAACAAACATTCCGATGCGCATGATGAGCCCCGGATTGTTCACTTCGATGCGGACCTTGACCGTGCGAAGGCTTGGATCGAGCACTGGTCCGACGTTGCTGATTTGGCCCCTAAACACTCTGTCGGGATAGGCGTTCAGCCGGATTTCCGCACTTTCACCGACGTGCACCCTCGGAAGATCATTTTCGTAAACATCGCAAAGAATCCACACGCGGGATAGGTCGGAAATCGTGAACGGATTTGGAGAATTCAGTCCGGCGACGCCCGCCGCGTTCGTCACCTGCTGGTCCGTGATAACGCCCGAAACTGGAGCGCGGACATCGACGATGGGAGCCGATTGATCGATACTGCCGCCAAGAACGCGAAGTCGTTCTGTCGTGTTCTCAACGTCGACCTTAGCCTTTTCTTCTGCGTCTTGCGCCACCTGGAGATCGTTTAGGGAGACTGCCCCTTTGTCATACAAGAGCTTTGCCCTCTCTAACTGCGTCCGGGCGAGTTGTTCGTCCGCTAGGGCCTTTCGATAATCGGAAAACGCAGCGGACATGTCCGCGCTTTGCACACGTAGCAGCACTTGTCCTTTCTTGACGGAGTCCCCGAGTCTTGCCTTGATTTCGACAACGCGACCCGTCGCAATCGAAATGACGGGGACATTTCGAGAGATGTCTGGAGTCACCGTGCCGGTCGCGGTCAATTCTGCCGAGGCATCATGCTCACTTGCTGCGACAAGCGGGAACTTCTCGGGATGATCGACCCCGAC
>VBQB01000377.1 GCA_005887855.1 Verrucomicrobiota bacterium
TTCGAATGGCTCAGCATTGTCTCGGCCTTCGCCGGTCTCGAAGGTGTCGTCATCGCGCAGCAATTCAAGAATCCACTGCTCGATCCGATCTTCCTGAAGTTGCGCCAGAGAAGCGGCCATCGCGTGGCACCGCGCAAAGGCGCTGTCATGCATCTTTACCGGGCCCTGCGCCGCGGCGAACGCTTCGCCTTACTCGTCGATCTGACAATTTCGGCGAAACTGCCGACCGTGACGATTAAGTGCTTCGGGCTTGAACGCTGCGTCACCTTTGCTCACGTGTGGCTGCACCAGCGCACGGGCGCACCACTCATCAACGTCCATTGCGAGCCGCTGCCCGGCGGGCGTTACCGCGTGGTTTTTCATCCCCGGATTGAATTTCCCGCGGGCGCTTCGCTCCAGGAAATGGCGCAAGCTTGCTGGGACCAGTTCGAGCCGGTTGTCCGGAAAAATCCCGCCCCCTGGCTCTGGATGTACAAGCATTGGCGTTACCGGCCGCTGACGGCGAATCTGGCGGCGTATCCATTCTACGCGAATATTTCCGAGGATTTCGAACGCCGTCTCGATGAAGGCGCGCGCAAACTTCCGCCGATGACTTCGAAAGTGAAGCTGCCGATGGCAGCAGGAGAAGTAAGAAGTAAGAAGTCATAACAAAGTAAGAAGGAAGAAGGAAAAAGGAAGAAGTTATAGGAAGTGACCAGCCTTCGTCCCGCAGTCGCGGGACTACGGCTCGACAAGACGGCGCGACAGGTGGGTGGCTACGGAAGTTGATGGTTGAGAGCGTAAAGCTCCGTCGGAGCCACGCTCCTTTACGGAGTTGAGAGCAAGCGTGAACCAATGACGTTCGTGAGATGCAGATAAGAAGAGTTAATGAACCTGAGTAGTATCAACTAAACTATGGCAATGATTCAGAAGGCTCTGATCACCGGGTTCGGTGACGAGTCGAAGATCACAGTCGTTCAAGAGGAGATCCGAGCGCCATCGGCTAACGAGGTGCAAGTGGAGGTGGAGTTTTCCGGCTTTTCGGGCGCGGACATCAATATGCGCCGCGGCACTTATCCGATGCAGAAGAAGCCGCCGTTTACGCCGGGCTACTGTTTTGTCGGCCGGGTAAGTGCAAATGGCTCTCGAAGCACCAAGTTTCGCATCGGCACCAGAGTAGCTTGCCTATCGATCTATGGAGCGGAAGCAGAGCTAATCAACATCTCTGAGAAGTATCTCGTATCAGTTCCCGAAGGTGTTGACGCACAGCAAGCGACCGCCGTGATCCTGGATTGGAATACTGCCTATGGCATGGTCATGCGCGCCGCACGCGTCGAAGCCGGCGACAAGGTGTTTGTTCATGGGCTTAGTGGTGCTGTTGGCCATGCACTATTAACGCTGGCGAAAATGCAAGGAGCTACAGTTTACGGGACAGCTTCAGGTCGTAAGCATGCTGACTTAGTTCAGGCAGGAGCTACGCCTTATGCTTACTCGGGCAAGGAATGGATCAGCGCCATGCAGACGACGGGCGGAATGGATGCCGTCTTTGACCCGCTTGGATTCGAGAGCTGGGATGAGTCTTACTCCATTCTAAGAAAAGGCGGCGTGTTGGTGGGCTACGGTCTTAACTTGCCGGCTTTGTCCGGGACTGGTCCGCGGCCTGCGCTGCCTGCCGTTATCAAACTGCTTGCAAGGAACGTGATGTTCTGGACAGGCAAAAGGACGAAGTTCTACTTCATCAGTCGCGACTCGAAACATTTCGTATCTGACTTAAACGCGCTTTTCGACTTACTGCGAACCGGCAGACTTTCCGTGCCGATCAAAGCGGTGATTCCGCTGCGGGATATTCAGCGCGCGCATCGCGAATGGGCGCAGGGTGCCGGGATGGGTTCAATCCTGATTCAGGTTCGCGAATAAGGAGGAGGTAAATGGGGGTCGCATCTAGGGCGGGAGTTGCGGCTCAGAGCTTACTATTAATGATTTGTGAGGAAAGTAGGCTCTGATCCTTTCGGAGTTTGTGATTCTTCAGCCGAAAAGCGCGAAAATTTCTGTTCGGATTTGTTTTCCCTTCACCGCCACTTCGCCGAGCCGGCGGGTGCGATACTTTTCTTTCGCTTTCGCTAGCGTGGCGCCGCTGACAATGACCCGCGCTTCATATTCCGGTGTCTTGGTCAGCTCTTCGAGGCGCCAGGCGAGGTTTACTCCATCACCGATGACGGTGTAATTGAGCCGCTTTTCAGAGCCCATGTTACCGGCAACTACAACACCAGTGTTAACTCCAATGCCGACACCGACCGTGGGCAAGCCGCGCCGGTGCCATTGCTGGTTCAGCTCATCGAGCGCCGTGGTCATCTCTAATGCAGCGCGCAGCGCGCGGTCGGCATCGTCCGCAGACGCGACCGGCGCGCCAAATAATGCCATCAGCGCGTCGCCGACATACTTGTCCACGACACCGCCGTGCTTTTCCACAATGCCGGCCATCCGAGTGAAGTAGTGGTTGAGAATCGCAAGCATCTCTTCGGGACCGATGGCTTCGCTCATTCTGGTAAAGTTTCGGAGGTCGGAAAAGAGCACTGTCACTTCCCGCTGCTCACCGCCGAGCGTGACCTTCTTCCGAAGTAACTCCGACGCGATCGCGGGCGAGACGACCTTACCTAACAAGTCGCGAACGCGATCGCGCTCTGCCAGGCCAGCACTCATTTGATTGAAGGAAGCGGCAAGCGATCCGATTTCATCCTCCTGCTTAAGCTCCACGCGGTGATTGTAATTTCCGGCCGCAATCTCACGTGCGCCGCTGGCGAGCTCCAATACCGGCCGGGAAACGCCGCGCGCGATCCACAAGCCAAGTATGGCGGATACGCTCAAGCCTACCAGCGCCAGGATCAGGTAGATTCGTTCAAGTCGAAGATAGGGTGCGAGTTCCTTGTCGAGCGAACGTTGCAGCAGCGCGATGGGGCGCGCGTTCTCGGCCGGAAGCGGGACGACATAACTAACGAAAATTTCCCGGGCGAGGCGCAGATCAATCACCTGCTTCGGCGGAAGTGCGCGATTGCGCAGCATCTGAGTGATGTCGCTTTGGTTGGGCAGCGTCGTGCCAAACAGGTCGGCGCGGTTGAGAAAAGTGATCTCTAGGTTGGTGTAGACTTTGATTTCACGCGCGAAATCGTCGTCGATGCGGAACATTGGGCAAAGCCACGCAATGGGATCCGGCGCGAGCAACGGCGCGACCGCGATGGCGTAGAGTTCGCGGTCGAGCACAACAAACGCGTAGGTGCCGTCATTCGTTTCGGCTTTGTGGGTCAGTTTTGGAAACGGAAACGGCACGCTGTGTAATTGTGGGCGGCGTGTATCAAAAAGAAGTTCTTTGTCGAGAGATGCGATCAATACCGCATCTGCTCTGACCCGGCTGCGCAGACTCGCTAACGCAGATAGGGTAGTCTCACGGTCCTGATCGGCCCCGGCAAAGGCTTCCTGAAACGCGTGGTCACGCGAAAGAATGGCAGCCGCGGTCGTGATCTGCTGGTTACGCTGTTCGATCAGCTTCTCGAAAATGCGGGCACCGCTGCGGAGGCTGGATTCAATCTGCGCGACGGCATGCTGTCGATTAGCCTGTCTTTCAGCGATAGCCTCCAGTGGTTAAGCCGGGCGCCCGTTTGGCGCGCACATCATGCTTGAGCGGCAGAGTGAACACGAAACTTTTTGTGCCGCCGCCGACGTCAACCCTTTGGGCAAACGCTTCCGGCTGGCCTTTCAATGCCGGGTGCCACACCTGCACTGTGTATTGCCCGGCCGGCAGATCTTTCAACACGGCGCGTCCGTCTTGTCGCGTCACTTGAAAATACGGCGTCGGCAACACAGCAACGTAAGCAATCATCCAATCATGAATGTTACAGCCCAGAGTGACGAAGCCGATCTTATTGAACACCACTGGCTCGGCGGGAACGCCGCTATAAAGCGGCAGCTCGAATTTTTTCGCGGGCGAAAATGAGTAAACGTGATGTCGAATGTTATCGCTGTTCGGGAAACTGACCGCGGTGCCCACTTGTACTGCCGTCACATAAGGAATGAATTGTTTGTCGCGTTGGTCGACGACGGCGTGCTTTTTCGGCGCTGCGCTCGCAGCGCCGACGGCAGCGGCATAGGCAACGGCATCGGAACACGGCGCGCCTTTCTCGTCCTTGACGATGACCTCCAGCGATCCGGCCATGAGATCGCCGGCGAAGACCAAAACAGTAAGCAGCAGGAATCCGCGAGACGGGCTCATCTCAATAGGCCACGGCGATGTTCGCTTCCACTATGTGATTCTCGTATTGCAACGGATCGTGCGTGGTGACGGCATACTCGTAGCCGAGCTGAACCGACGCGTACTTCATCAGTTGATAGGCAACTGAAAACGAAAGTGCATGCGTGCGTCCCAACAATTTGTAGGCGGTACGCAGCGGCTGGCCGAACTCGTCTTCGTCTTCGCGTTCGATCGAGAACCGGGCGATATCGGGTCGCGGCGGAACAGCGTATGAAATCACATCACCCTCGCGATAGGTGTAGCCAGCGGTGACCTGTAGAGACGACGTGACATCGAAGACCATACGTACATTGCCGCGATGAACCTGCCGATCGTAGAAATCGTCCGGCGCGACAAAACTCTCAAACGCATAACCGCCTTCCAGCGCGATCCGCTCGGAGAGCGCAATGCCGGCCTGAAAATTGAGAACGTTGTCATAACCGCTTTGCGCAGTGTCCTGGAACCGATCGTAACCGAGTCGGTTCTCCAGCAAAACCCAGGGCGCCTGGCGGCCCAAACCTAAGCGGTAGCGTAGGCCAGCGGAAGCGCCCGGGCCGATGGCATTAAACGCACCAAAACGATCCCACAGCTCGCCGCGCAAATCTGCTCCGAAATTCAGTCGTAAATCACGCGTAAGCTGGAGAGCATTGCCGACACTTATATCGCTTCTCCATGCCCAGTCATCGCGCACATCGGCGGAGCGATCGGAATTCGAGAGATTGCTGT
>VBQB01000175.1 GCA_005887855.1 Verrucomicrobiota bacterium
CGGCCCGCACACCGATATCATGGGTCCTGACATGGGTACTAACGAACAGATCATGGCGTGGTTCATGGACACTTACTCGGTCTACATGGGCTACGCGGTGAGCGAAATCGTTACCGGAAAACCGGTCGCCATCGGCGGTACCGAAGGCCGTCGCGAAGCGACTGGGCGCGGCGTCGTTTACCTGATCGAGCGCGCCATGAGCATGTTGAAACTGGATCCCGAAAAGTGCACGGCGATCGTGCAGGGATTCGGCAATGTCGGTTCGGTCGTGGCCCTCTCGCTCGCTTATAAAAGCGGTGTCAAAGTCGTCGGCATTAGCGATCACACGGTGGCGATTTACAATCCGAAAGGGATCGACATAAAAGCTGCTGAGCAGCACGTCTTCAAGAAGCGAAACTTGAGAGCGTTCGACCAAGCGAACCATGTCGACCCAAACGAGCTGCTCACGATGAAATGTGATGTGCTGATTCCAGCTGCGGTGGATCGCGTCATTACGGAAAAAAATGCTGCGAAATTACAGTGCCGTATTTTGGCTGAAGCCGCCAATGGACCGACGACACCGGGAGCAGACCTCATTCTCGAGCCACGATGGGATGAAATATTCGTGATTCCCGACATCCTGTGCAACGCCGGCGGCGTGATCGTTTCGTACTTCGAATGGGTGCAGGGTCTGCAGTCGTTTCTGTGGACGGAAATGGAAGTGACCGACAAACTCTTCCGCATTCTTGAGCATTCGTTTGCGCAAGTGATTAAACGGGCGAAAGAACACAAGATTTCCCATCGCACAGCAGCCATGGCTATCGGCGTCGAGCGCGTCATTAAAGCCAAACAAATGCGCGGCTTGTTTCCATGAGTCGCGATGAAGTTTTCCCATTGCGAAGAGCAGCGAGACGATCGACACCTCGACATTTTGATCGATGAAGAGAATGGTCTCCGAATCATCGTTTCGCGTCTGGGTGCGGAACTAATCAGTCTCGCCAGGGTAAATGAGGTTGGCGCCTGGACTGGCTTTGTTTATCGGGACAACGATCTGTCGGTGCCGTCCCAGGGATGGGCGAACCATGCCACTGTGATGGGCTATTATCTTCACCGGCTCAAGAATGGACGCAGTTTGTATCGGGGTCGCGAAATCAAGGGCGGCAACCACGGCTTTCTTCGTTCTAAAACGTGGCACTTTGTTGGATCCACGATCGAAGGGAGCGGCGCCTCATTGAAATATCGGATTACGCCGCAGGATTTTTCGCCAACTGAATACCCGCTGAAAGTGAGCGTGGATTTAACCTACACGATCGACCTGAATAAAGTGAGCGTTCTTTTCGAGTTTCGAAATGACGACCCTGAGCTGACCGCGCATGTCGCATTTGGATTGCATCCGGGATTCGCTGCGACTTCCTTCGAAACCTTTCGTTTGCAAATGCCGCCGGGTTGTTACCGCCGGCATTTTTCACCGGGAGACTATCTCTCTGGCGAAACCCGAGACTTCGATTTTCCGGGCGGAGAAATGCCGTTTCCCAGAAATGAATTGCCTGGGTCCTGCATCCTCGAGTTTGTCGATGTGCCGCTGCGTGAATTTTGCTACGTCGATCCACCAAGCGGACGCTGGGTAAGTGTGGATTTAACCGGCGTGCCTTATCTCACTTTGTGGTCCGATGGCGGACCGTTTCTTTGCATCGAACCCTGTTGGGGCCTGACCGACCATCACGAACAGCGCGCTTTTGAAGATAAGGAAGGCATTCACACAATTTCGCCCGGCGGGGAATTGCGCACCTCTTTCGGCATGACGCCGCAACTTGCTTCTTGCGATTAACCGGATAACTGACAACTGACGACTGACCGCCACGCCGTAGCCTCGGCGAAGGCGGGACCTCTGCCTTTATTATGCCAGCCGCTTCGCTTCGGGCTTTGCTCGCACATTCGATTGATTACGCGGGAATGTTCCCTCCATGCAGTCTCGATCTCGAGTCGGCCCTGAGCCATCAAGCGCAATATGTCCGTTCAGCCGACGCGTGGATGTTGAGTGCCTTCGTTCTTCCGGTCGGGCAGTTCGACGCGCCCAAACAAATTCTTTCGCAATTCGATCCCCAACATCCACTACGCGTGTCCGCGCTTGGGCCAAAGACAGAAAATGCATTCGCTTTTTGTGAGGCCATCACAAAAACCGATGCGGCCATTCGTTCGTTGTCCAGGTGCAACGTCGATCTTGTCTCTGTCAACCAGCTGGAAATGTTTTTGCCCGATGATGTCGATCTTGAGTTACTGAATGAGGTGCGACCGGTCATCGGGAGTTTGCCAGCATTTTGGGAGGCACCAGCCAACAGAGCCGAACAGACAATCGCGTTGCTCGCGGAGCACAATTCCGACGCTGACACGCCAACATTCGGTTACAAATTGCGCACTGGCGGTGTTACGGTCGACACATTTCCAACTTCCGCCGAGATCGCGAAGGCGTTGGTTGCCCCGGCTACCCATCAAGTCTCGATCAAGTTCACGGCAGGATTGCATCATCCAATTCGGAAGTACCGCGAAGAAGTGAAAACCAAGATGCACGGTTTTCTCAACGTGCTCGGCGCAGCGGTATTGGCAGCCGAGCACAAATGGGATGAGAAACAAACGGCAGCCATGCTTAACGATGAGGATGCGAAATCATTTTCATTCGATGACGAATTTTTCAGCTGGCGCGAATGGAAGATCAACATCAAACGGCTGAGAGATCGTCGGAAATTCATAACTTCGTTTGGCAGCTGCAGTTTCGATGAACCGCGTGAAGATTTGCGCACGTTGAATTTGTTGTAGGGCTTCTGTGTTAGACGCCATTGGGTTAGCGTTTCACAGAATGGAGTCGGGCAGCCGAGCGACGTAGACGGGCAGCGCGAACAGGTGAGCGAGCTGGCGCGAGCGAATCAAACGCCCTACAATTCTTCTTCGCCATGCCTCTCCAATCTTTCATCGAAGTCGCACCCGAATCGCATTTTCCCATCCAGAATCTGCCCTTTGGAATCTTCAAACCGAAACAGGGCGTACCGCGTGTTGGAGTTGCGATCGGCGATTTGATTGTCGATCTTTCGATTCTGGAAGAGCTGGGACATTTCCGTTCGCCGGAGTTTCAAGAACCTGTCCTGAGCGAAAGCCGAATGGAGCGACATGTTTTTGCGGAGAATTCCCTGAACGCGTTTCTTGCCCTTGGGCGACCGGCCTGGCGCAAGGCGCGCGAAGTCATTCAACATCTTCTCTCCGCCGAAATACCAACTTTACGCGACGATGCGAAATTGCGCGCCCGGGTTTTCCACGCGCAAAAAGATGTCGTGATGCAACTGCCGGCGCGCATTGGCAATTACACCGATTTCTATTCATCGTATCATCATGCCCACAATGTCGGCACGATGTTGCGTGGCCCGGAAAACGCGTTGATGCCGAATTGGAAATGGCTGCCGGTCGCATATCACGGACGCGCCAGCTCAATTGTCATCAGCGGCACGGACGTGCGGCGGCCAAGCGGGCAGATCAAGCTACCTGATGCATCCGCACCGGTTTTCGGTCCGACTAAGAATCTCGATTACGAACTGGAAATGGCGTTCCTAATTGGACCTGGCAATTTGCTCGGCGAGCCGGTGCCAGTCGATCGTGCGATTGATCACATCTTCGGCTTTGTTTTAATGAATGATTGGAGCGCGCGCGATGTGCAGGCTTGGGAATATCAGCCCCTCGGTCCGTTTCTGGCCAAGAATTTCTGCACAAGTATTTCGCCATGGGTGGTGACGTTGGAAGCGCTCGAATTTTTTCGCAAACCATTACCGCTGCAAGACCCGGAGCCGTTGCCATACTTGCGACAAAAAAATGAGTCCACTTTCGACATCCATCTTGAAGCGCATCTGAAAACTTCATCGATGGATGCGCCGCAGATCGTCACGCGGACGAATTTTCAAAATCTTTACTGGAGCGTTGCGCAGCAGCTTGCGCATCACACTGTCAACGGCTGCAATCTGGAATCGGGTGATTTATTGGCGAGCGGAACGATCAGCGGCCCGACAGAAGAGTCGCGCGGTTGCATGTTGGAATTGACTTGGCGCGGTGCGAATCCGCTGAAATTACCGAATGGCGAAACGCGCAAATGGCTCGAAGACGGCGACGCGCTTGGCATCACCGGCTGGTGCGAAGGCGACGGATACCGCGTTGGCTTCGGCGAAGTTAGCGGACGCGTGCTACCAGCGAATTGATCTCAAGGGGCTGATTGCTTGGACTTCGCTGCGAAATCGTGACTGCGTGGTGGCGATGAGGAAAAGATAAATGGAGGCATACGAACCCCGCTCCTTTCGATTTATAGAGCTGTTAACGCTCGGCGATTGGTGAATGAAACTTTACGGGATTGCGTGGCGACGGGAATTGCCGCGAGCGCACCTGCTTGAAGCGGCAAAGCGGATCGCGGCCAAAGTGCTAAGGAATGCCGTCCGGAACAATTACAAGGTAGGGTTTATCGGTGTCCACGATGGCAGAAACGCATGCCTGGTGTTCGTCGATTACTGGGGAAATGAGGACGAGCTGTTTCATGATGTATTTCTCCCGCGCTCCGATAATCCGGACCACGCTGGCTCCGGCGACAAGCTCCGATTTATCGGTCTGCGTTTGGGATTTGCACCTCCAATCGTTCGAGCGCACTGCCTGGATCAAATACATCTTGCGCAAGGCAAACGCGCCTGACTTTCATGGTTATCTTGGCGAGCGACTCAATGAAAAGGCCTAGAAGCGCAGACGCTAGCGCTATTGTTCAACAATGGGCGAAATTCCTGATTTTTAGCTTGTCGGAGATTATTCGCGACCTTAAAACGGAGCGGTAAATCAAGCGGGCGTTGCTTCCGTACAATCGAAATTCTGAAAAGGAGGAACTATGATTGAAGCTTTGAAACGTAATTGGTGGGTTCTGGTGATAAGGGGCATCTGTGGAATTGTTTTCGGCGTTATTGCGTTTGCTTATCCCGGTTTAGCTCTTGCGACGCTTGTCATCTTATTCGGAGCGTGGGTGTTAATCGATGGCGTATTTCGCATTGTCGGCGCGACTGCAGGTCGCGCCTCTGATCCGGACTGGGGCTTCCATCTCATCATCGGACTTCTCGGCGTTGTCGTCGGCTTCCTCACATTCCGCGCGCCCGGAATAACCGCGCTGATACTGGTCATCTACATCGGCGCTTGGGCGCTCATGATCGGGGCGGTTGAAATCGCGTTGGCAATCAAACTGCGCAGGGAACTCAAGGGCGAATGGCTTCTGGTCCTTATGGGCCTCGTATCGATTATCTTCGCCGTGTTACTTCTATGGAATCCGGGGCCGGGCGCTCTCGCTCTACTTTGGCTCATCGCTTCCTACGCGATCGTGCTTGGTGTTTTAGCGATCTTTTTTGGCTTCCGATTGCGCAGTCTGCGGACGCCGCTTCCGTCTTAATTAGGAGCTGACGCGAATTCCCACAGGACGGTGAATGACAATCGCGCGGTCCGGCAGCTCAGGGATGCGAATAGCTGCGTGGTTTTTCTCGCGCCCAAAAGCGCGCGAATCTGCTGGTTTTCTTGCCGGCGATACGACCTCGTGGGATTAATTGGACGATTAATTTACGGCGCTGGACTATGAGGCTTCTGATCTTACGCGTCGAATTCGCGACAGCGAAGGTGAGTCCACCTTCTTAATCGTTCATGAAGAAACGTCCCTCTCCCCCCCTGTCGCGACCCGCAACCGGTTTGTGCCAAAATGGCAGCGAGCCCGATACCAAACAGTTGCTTGCGGCCTTGATGGCATTCAAACGCGGTGATTTTTCGGCACGGCTGCCGGATGACTGGACGGGCGTAACCGGCAAGATCGCAGATACATTCAATGATGTAATCACAACCACTCAACGCATGACCCAGGAACTAGAGCGAATCAGACGTGTGGTTGGAAAAGAAGGCCGGATCACGCAGCAGGCGTCGCTAGGCGATGTATCGAACTCTTGGGCCGATGCAATCAGATCGGTCAATGACTTAATCGGTCATTTGGTTCAGCCGACGAGTGAAATGGCCCGCGTTATCGGTGCCGTGGCGAAGGGAGACTTGTCAAAAACGATGGCGACTGAAATCGAAGGCCAACCGCTTAAAGGAGAGTTTTTGCGCACGGCAAAAACCGTAAACACGATGGTTGACCAGCTCGGCGCTTTTGCTTCGGAAGTCACACGAGTGGCGCGCGAAGTCGGCACGGAAGGCAAACTGGGCGGTCAAGCGAAGGTCAAAGGCGTTGCTGGTACTTGGAAGGATCTGACCGAAAACGTCAACCTCATGGCGGGTAATCTTACGGCGCAGGTCCGCAATATCGCCACGGTGACGACCGCAGTAGCGAACGGTAATTTGACCAAGAAGATTACCGTCGATGTTAGAGGCGAGTTCCTTGAGTTGAAGGACACGGTTAACGTCATGGTGGATCAGCTGCGCTCTTTCGCCTCGGAGGTAACACGCGTGGCACGAGAAGTAGGTTCTGAAGGCATCCTCGGCGGACAAGCGCACGTAGAAGGTGTCTCCGGCACGTGGAAGGATTTGACCGATTCGGTTAATTTCATGGCGCGCAATCTCACCAGCCAGGTGCGAAACATTGCCGCGGTGACGACTGCGGTCGCAAAGGGTGATTTGTCGAAGAAGATCACCGTGGACGTGAAAGGAGAAATCCTTGAGCTGAAAAACACCATTAACACGATGGTCGATCAGCTGAGTTCGTTTGCATCCGAGGTGACGCGCGTGGCCCGCGAGGTAGGCACGGAAGGAAAACTGGGCGGCCAAGCGGATGTCCGCGGCGTTGCAGGCACGTGGGAAGATTTGACCGACAACGTCAATATGATGGCCGGCAATCTCACGGCGCAAGTTCGCAATATTGCGGAAGTCACGACGGCGATCGCAAACGGTGATCTTTCGAGAAAGATCACCGTAGATGTGCACGGGGAGATCCTTGAAATGAAGAATACGATCAACACCCTGGTTGATCGACTGAGCTCATTTGCGTCCGAAGTCACGCGCGTTGCCCGCGAGGTCGGTTCGGAAGGAATTCTCGGTGGTCAGGCGGATGTGCGAGGCGTTTCCGGCACATGGAAGGATCTGACCGACTCAGTCAATTTCATGGCCGGCAATCTAACCGCGCAGGTGCGCAACATTGCGCTAGTTACGACCGCCGTCGCGAACGGCGATCTGTCCAGGAAAATCACGGTCGACGTGAAGGGGGAAATCGCAGAGTTAAAGAAGACGGTCAACACAATGGTTGACCAGCTGAGCTCGTTTGCCTCGGAGGTGACGCGCGTTGCGCGAGAGGTCGGTTCAGAAGGAATTCTTGGAGGTCAAGCGAGGGTGGAAGGCGTCGCTGGCACGTGGAAAGATTTGACTGACAGTGTGAATTCGATGGCCGGTAATCTGACCGGCCAGGTCCGCAATATTGCCGATGTTACGACAGCCGTCGCCCGCGGCGATCTGTCGAAAAAAATCACGGTCGATGTAAAAGGGGAGATTCTTGAACTGAAAAACACCGTGAACACCATGGTGGATCAGCTCAATTCCTTTGCTTCGGAAGTGACTCGCGTCGCGCGCGAAGTCGGCACAGAAGGCAAGCTGGGAGGGCAAGCCACCGTTAAAGGCGTTGGCGGGACGTGGAAGGATCTGACCGAGAGCGTGAACTCCATGGCTGGCAATCTAACTAACCAGGTGCGCGGTATCGCGAAAGTTGTTACCGCAGTCGCAAATGGTGATTTGAGGCAAAAGCTTCTTCTCGCAGCCAAAGGTGAAATCGCCGAGCTCGCCGACACCATTAATAGCATGACGGACACGCTTGCCACTTTCGCGGATCAAGTTACAACGGTGGCGCGCGAGGTCGGTGTCGAAGGAAAGCTTGGCGGCCAGGCGAACGTGCCCGGCGCCGCCGGCACATGGCGCGATTTGACTGACAACGTGAACCGGCTGGCAGCGAATTTGACTACGCAGCTTCGTGCCATCGCCGACGTTGCGACGGCGGTTACGAAAGGCGACCTGACGCGTTCGATTCAGGTTGGAGCACAGGGGGAAGTCGCATTCGTGAAGGACAACATCAACGAGATGATCCGCAATTTGAAAGATACGACGTCGCGGAACGAAGAGCAGAACTGGCTTAAAACCAATCTCACGAAGTTCACACGCATGTTGCAAGGGCAAAGGAACCTCCTCACGATTGGCAAGCTTATCTTGTCAGAACTCGCTCCGGTGGTCTCGGCGCAACAAGGCGTCTTCTATATTATGGATGAATCGGCGGAGGAGCCTGAACTCAAGCTCTTGGCGAGTTATGCACACCGCGAGCGCAGATTTGTAAAGGACCGCTTCAGATTGGGCGAGGGTCTGGTTGGCCAAGCGGCGCTGGAAAAACAACGCATTCTCCTGACCGATGTGCCGAACGATTCATCGCTCGAGCGCTTCAACTCGATGCACCAGGCGTTTCTCGATCAATTGACAGAGAGCATAGGCATTGTCCTCCATACAATCGAGGCAAACACGCGGACGGAAAACCTGCTCAAGCAATCCCAATCGCTTGCTGTCGAACTCCAAAATCGCCAGGAGGAATTGCAGAAGACTAACCAGGAGTTGCAGGAAAAGGCGCGCTCCAATCTCGCGAAAGATCAATTTCTCGCCATGCTCAGTCACGAATTGCGCACGCCGCTTACACCGGTGCTGGCGTCCGCCTTCGCACTCGAGAATGAGCAGGCCTTGCCGGAGAATATTCGTGAATCACTGCAAATGATCCGTCGCAACGTGGAGTTGGAGGCTCGCCTCATCGATGATCTGCTCGATCTAACGCGTATTAGCAGAGGCAAGGTGCAACTCAACTTTGAAGTCGTTGACGCTCATGCGTTGTTGCGTAATGCCCTCGAGATTTGTCAGGTGGAAATCGAGCAAAAACATCTGGCGCTTCGGCTCGATCTCGGAGCGCAAAAAGTCCATCTGCGCGCAGACCCTGCGCGACTGCAGCAGATCTTTTGGAACCTCATAAAAAACGCGGTGAAGTTTACACCCAGCGAAGGGCAAATTTGTATTTCCACGAGTAACAATTCCAGTGTTCAACTGCGAATTGAAGTAACTGATACCGGCCTCGGGATTGAGCCGGAATCATTGCCGAAGATTTTCGACGCTTTTGAACAAGGAGGGCGGCCCCAACTAGGGGGACTAGGTCTTGGCCTTGCCATTAGCAAGACACTTGTCGAAGCGCACGCCGGGACGATCATCGCGGAAAGCGCTGGTCGAAATAAAGGCGCCAGATTCACGTTGACTTTTCCAACGTGCGAAAAGGTGGATGCACAAGCCGCGCCCACGATTGCATTTGGGCCGCCGCAGCGCCACGCCATGCGCATATTACTTGTCGAGGATCACGAAGACACCAACCGTTCGCTTACGAATTTGCTTCGGCGGCGTGGCTATTATGTGCAGTCGGCTGGGAACATTCAATCCGCACGCGATCTGAGCTCGAAGGAGGAATTTGATGTGCTCATTAGCGATCTTGGTTTGCCCGATGGTAGCGGAATCGAGCTGATGCAAACGCTGCACTCCGCGCGGCCGCTTCTCGGAATTGCTCTGACCGGTTTTGGAATGGAGGATGATATTCGCAAAAGTCATGAGGCGGGATTCCAGCATCATCTCGTCAAACCCATCGACCTAAACAAGCTGGATTCGCTTATTCAGGAAGGCGCAGCGGTGCGGCCGCAGTAGCGGCCGACGCATTGTCTGAATTGTGGCGCGGGCTTCAATATCTTTGCGCGCCACGACTTTCGTCAATGCTTTCGGAGGTAGTCTTGCACGAATTCTTGCCTACCGCGGTGTTGGCTCGACGGCCTGCTGCAAAGATTTGTCTTGCGGAGGTGACTTCGCGTCGGGAAGTCGCGCCGCGTTACAAAGATAGAGAACAAGATCGTAGCCGCGCCCGCTCGGGAAGGGTTTCCCGTCGATTTTGAATCCATGATGAGGTGCAAAACGCATGGCTCGCTTATCGGCCCGGGTCGTCGCGAAAACATTCTCGTTCTTTGCGAAAGTGAGTAACTCACCGACAATGCGAGTCGACAGTCGTTGTCCTTGGTGCGATTTAGCTACGACTACCCAACCCAACTCAACACGGTATTCGTCTGATGGGGTGGTTGCTCGCGCGTCGGCGAACACCCTTTTACGGTAGCCGGGCCCGGGGTGTTTTAGCGCGCCTACTCCGACGAGTTGACCATCTGACGCCCAAAGAAACAACAGGCGAGAGGCGTTGCGGATCCGTTGCGTTAAGCCTTGTGGATCGACAGCGCCGCCTTCGATGACAAGCTTCTCGAAATCGGCTAACGCCTGCGCTGTGCAATCCGAGGGCGAGAATATTGACGAAGTTAGCATCGCGGTGTTGTCGGGCTATTTCGCTTCCCAATGGAGGCGGGCGCGCAATGCTCAGAGACGGCAACAAGCTCAAAGAGAAACGCGTCTCCCAGATGGTCGTAGTAAAGGTGCTGACACATCGATCGACGTTCCTTCCTTTCTGTCGCAAAAATCATATAGAGCTAGATGTTTAACCTAAAACATCCGAAATTATGTCACGTACTTCGACCTTACGCACGCCCGTCGACCTATGCGTCCAACATCCGCAGATCTGAAAGGCTTATGGCTACACGCCTATTCTCGCTCCTCACTGATCCAGGCGGACCGTTGGGTCGCTGACGTGGAGACAAGAAATTCTCAATCGCCAATTCCGTGCACTTATTTGCGCTGCCGTGGTCGCATATGCGCGACCTTTCACAAGTTACAAAATCGGAGCGCATCGTCGCCTCTAACGGAATGCAGACTGTCGCTAGGCGAGTAGGCAGCGCAAATCCAAAACGTGAGTGCATAGCTTGACGTAAACAAAACTGCCCTGCAAAATCGTTCTTAACAATCAGTAAAGCAGCCGGGTCGCTACGGCTAGAACAGGCAATCAACTACCCACAAACCGCACAAGCTTTCGATCTGGCGAGATTAGGATTCTGGATTCAATCGGCGGTGTCGATTACGCGATCGGCTTCACGGAAGCAGATCGAAAACTTTGATGCTGGAGTGAACATGTCTGAAGGTGTGACGGCTTGCACTGCACTCGCAGCTGCGGACGCGAGCGACGGGTCGGTTTTCGCTAACCAGCGATCTTTGCCGCGACTGTCGTGACATGGGCACGGCGATTCGAGCGTGACTGCGGGTCGCGGTTAATCGCTGGCAATCTCACCGAACGCAGTTGGAGTTGAGGCTGCGTCTCAGCACTGGATACCGCACTGGCGAACACCCTCCGTTGCTGACGCGTATCGCGGCCAAAATCACCGCTTCATTGTGCGTGCGGATGAAATGCTAACTGCTTTGTGGAACTCGAATCAGGCTCAAGGCGCGACTAGGCTCCAGCCAGCCGAAAGAGTGGGACCGTAGGCGCTGCTAACATAAACATTATTGTTCAGGTAGTACAGCACTGTTTGTCGGGTGCTGGGATTGTAAAGCACATAATCCGGCTTGCCGTCCCGGTTGAAATCGGCAGTCCCCGTCAATTCATAACCGCTTGCAATCGTCGGCCCAAAGGCGCTGCTGACATAAACATTGTTGTTCATGTACCACACCGCCGTTTGGCGCGTGCCGGGATTGAAGAGTAAATAATCAGTTTTTCCATTCCGATTAAAATCCGCCACACCCACCAACCTCCAGCCAGCCGGAAGAGTTGGACCAGAGGCCCCGCCGGCATAAACATTGTTGTTCATGTACCAGACAGCCGTGGCTCGCGTGGTCGCATTGTACAACACATAATCTGGCTGGCAGCCCGTGTTAAATCTGCCGACCGCTACCAATGCCCAACCGCTAGGGGGGGTTGGGCCAAAGGCGCTACTGACAAGCGTGACCCCGGAGAGATACCAGATCGCCGTTTGACGCGTGCTGGCGTTGAAGAGCGCATAATCATTTTTTCCATTCCGATTAAAATCCGCCACACCTGCTAACCCCCAGCCGGCCGGAAGAGTCGGACCATAGGCGCTGCCGGCATAAACATTGTTGTTCATGTACCACACGGCCGTTTGGCGCGTACCCCCGGCGTAGAGCACATAATCCGGTTTGCCGTCCTGGTTGAAGTCTGCGTTTGGGGGGCCGCATGTCGGTGTCGGCGTAGGAGTCGCGGTGGGCCTCGGTGTCGGGGTCGGAGTCGGCGTGGGCCTCGGCGTAGGCGTGGGGGTCGGGGTGGGCCTCGGCGTGGGCGTAGGCGTTACCGTTGGATCAGGCGTGGGCGTCGCCGTCGGCTCCGGAGTTGGGGTCGCGCTTGGATCAGGCGTAGGCGTGGGCGTCGCCGTTGGCCCGGGAGTTGGGGTCGCGCTTGGATCAGGCGTAGGCGTAGGCGTCGCCGTTGGCTCGGGAGTTGGGGTCGCGCTTGGATCAGGCGTAGGCGTGGGCGTCGCCGTTGGCTCGGGAGTTGGCGTCGCGCTTGGTATAGGCGTGGGCGTTGGCTGTCCGCTCACCAACGGATGCGGATAAGTAAACGTGCCCGTGTAAGCAACGCCGTTGAGTGCCGCGGTGTACCGCGAAGAAACTACCGCTGGAGTCGTGTCTGCGGGAAAGCCGCCGCCGAGGTTAACGTAATCTATGTTAAGCTTTGTTGTCGGTTGCTGCGCCGGAGCATCAAAACCCAAAGCGGTATTGGTTCGCGTATAGACATTATTCCAAGAATAGCACGGTTCTAATGCAGAATGCGGCCAGGAGGCCCTGCCAGTGGTCGTGTTGATCGGCGGGACACCAACGATCTGGTCGGTCTTGCCGCGCCCGTTCTGATCCATCATTATCAGAACGCGGTGAATCTCGTAACGGTCGCCTGCATTGAAGATCAAATAGCGGCCTGCAGTATCGGTGCCAGTATAATAAAAATAAGTGATCGTGTTCGATGTATTGGAAATGACATAGGAACCATAGGCATCAGTAAGATTAAGGTTCTTGATGCTATACCCAACCCATTGATTCACCGCCCAATTTTTCGTCGAATCATGAATGACGCCTCGCGAGTTAACCGAGCTAGTGTCCGTCCCGGAATTGAATAGAAACGGCAGATGTCCCTCCACGAAAGTCCGGTTTCCTTCCGTGTCGTTTGCGTCCCACGGGCTTGTTCCGTCCGCTATTCCCCAAACCGGATCAGGGCGTGAGGGCGTTTCGCGGAAGTTCGAAAGACTGCAGTGACTACCGGTACTAGATGCGGTCCCAGTAAAAACATTATCATGCCAAAAACTTGTGCCAGATCGTTGCCCTCCTCCACCCCATGGAACTGTAATATTGACTGTATTGTCATAAAATTCATCTGCGCGATTACCACGGGGTGCTGAGCCTTCGGTTCCGTGGCCTTCGGGAATGACATTTTGTAAGTAATTATGACGTACGACCCACCGCGCACCAAAAAGCGTATCAACCAGAGATCGTGCAGCGACTGCGTTGATCCTGATGACCGTATTGTCCTCTATGAAAAAGAACTTCTCTGTGCCATACCACGGGTAATCAGCCCACGATCCATTGCCGTTTATTTGATTAGCCCCTCCATAGGCATTATGCCAAACATAAAACGGGATACTATTCCCGCGACACTCTAGCACATTATGATCCGCGACCCCATAAACCCAGCCATTAACCCAGATCAGTTTACCCTGATAAAGTGAAGCGAAATGGCAATGGTCAATGCGCATCGAGGTGTTAGGAGACGCCCCTCCGCTATGAAGACGAAATGCTCCGTCGCCCAAGGGAAATGTTGTGCTGATACCAGGAGCAAATGTAACCCCGGTCAAACGAAATGACTGGCTCGGATTCAGTGT